>JAKFDG010000513.1:0-3489 GCA_036677285.1 Pseudoxanthomonas sp. | reverse complement strand
TCGGCGGCCGAATACACCACGATCCAGGTCTTGTCGTCGTAGGTGCGGCTGTTGACCGACACGTTGCCGGGGCCGAGCGCCTGGAGCTTTTTCAGGTCCTCGGCGATGGCAGGATCGGTCGCCGCCCATTCCTCGCGCAGGTAGTCCACCGCGACCGCCTGGACCACGCCGGTCTTCGGATCGGCCAGCGAGTTCCCGACATCGGCGCGTGCGTCTTCGAACACCAGCTTCCTGTCGCCGCTGGCCGTGTCGATGGCATACAGCGCGGCGGTGTTGCGGCCGCGCGAATCGATCATGTACAGGGTCTTGCCGTCGGTGGTCAGCCCGGCGGGCTGGGTGCTGAGCGAATCCTCGAACGGAATGTCGTCGTACTTCTTCCAGCCGCCCTGGCCGTCCGGTTGCAGGATGTCCTGGCCGCCGTCGGGCCGCGATTTCTGCGCATAGCGGACCACATAGTCCGCATCGGCCAGATAGCCGGCGATCTGCTGGGTGTTCTTCTCCACCAGCGTGCGCTTGCCGGTGGCCAGGTCGACGCGATATAGGTCATGCCACTGCGCCTCGCGGTCGTTCATGCCGACCAGGATGGATTCGGGATGCTCGTGGCTGACGCTGACCACCTGGGCCGTGGTCTTGGGGAACGGGGTCAGGTCCGTGGCCTTGCCCGTGGTCAGGTTCACGCTGAAGAGGTGGAAGTCCTCATCGCCACCGCTGTCGCGCAGGTACAGCAGGGTGTCGGGCTGGTAGGACCAGAAGTAGTTGCGGATGCCGCGCGCCTTGTCGCTGGTGATCGCGCGTCCTTTGGCCGGGTCATCCGCGGGCGCCACCCAGACATTCATCACGCCATCGACGGGCGCCACCCAGCTCAGGTATTTGCCGTCGGGGCTGATCTGCACGACAGCGCGCTCGGGATTGCCGAACAGCGCATCGCGCGGGATCAGTTCGACATCGGCGACCCGTTGCCCTGCGGAGGCTTTCTCCTGGGCCAGGGCGGTGGAGATCGAGAGGGACAGCAGCAGGCAGGTCGCGGGGATCAGGTGACGGCGCATCGGGTGCTCCAACGGTCGGGGTAGGGAACTGGATCGTCCGGATCCAGGGCGGGGCGCGAAGTACAGCATGGCGCCCGTCAGTAAAACGCATTGCGGGTAGGTGTCGAGTGGACCAGGGTCGGGACCGGCGCGCATGTGACACAAGGCAGGGGGCCGCGAGGTTTTGTGGATCCGAGCTTGCTCGAATGCTCTTGCTCTTGCCTTGGAGAGCCGGCGTCGCCCTTGCATCAATGCGAAAAGCAGCCGAGCAAGCTCGGATCTACAAAGCTAGGTCGCGCCGCGGGCCTCACCGCGATCCGCGCGCCGGTAGCCCAGGGCCTCGGTCAGATGCGCGGTGGCGATGGCATCCGCGCCAGCGAGATCGGCGATGGTGCGGGCCACCCGGAGGATGCGGTGCATGGAGCGTGCCGACAGTTGCAGGCGTTCGATGGCGCGTTCGAGCAGGGCCTGGTCGTTGCTTTCAAGGCGACAGAAAGCCATGGTCTCGGACTGGCCCAGTTGCGCATTGGCCTTGCCGGCGCGCGCGTGTTGCACGGCGCGTGCGACTTCGACGCGCTGGCGCACGGCGAGGGTCGGTTCGCCGGCGGGCGCGTCCGGGCGCAGGTCCTGCGGCGGCAGGCGCGGCACTTCGATGTGCAGGTCGATGCGGTCCATCAGTGGGCCGGAAATCCGCGCGCGATAGCGACGGATGTTCTCCTGGCTGCAGCGGCAGCGCCCGCAGGGATCGCCGGCCCAGCCGCAGGGACACGGATTCATCGCGGCGACCAGTTGGAAGCGCGCCGGGAATTCCGAACTGCGCGCCGCGCGCGATACGGTGACGGTGCCGGATTCCAGTGGTTCGCGCAGGACTTCCAGCGCCTTGCGATCCCACTCGGGAAGTTCGTCCAGGAACAGCACGCCGTTGTGGCTGAGCGAAATTTCGCCAGGCCGCGGATCCGCGCCGCCACCGACCAGCGCCACCGCGCTGGCGGTGTGGTGCGGCGAACGATATGGACGTTGCCGCCAGCGCGCCGGGTCCAGTCCGCGTCCGCTGACCGAGGCGATGGCCGCGGTCTCCAGCGCTTCGTTCTCGCTGGCCTCCGGCAACAGGCCTGGCAGGCGCGAGGCGAGCAGGGTCTTGCCGCAACCTGGAGTACCAATGAGCAGTAGATGGTGGTTGCCTGCCGCGGCGACTTCCAAAGCACGGCGCGCGTGCAGTTGCCCACGGACGTCGGCCATGTCCGGGATCAGGGTGAGTTGCGGCGGCGGCGCCACCGCCGACGGCAGCTGCTTGCTGCCGTTCAAGGCTCCGCAGACTTCCAGCAGGGTGCGGGCGGTGTAGGCCTCGACTTCACGCGCCAGCGCGGCTTCGGCACCGCTGCCCACCGGTACGATCAGCCTGCGTCCTGCGCGCGCTGCGGCCAATGCGGCGGGGAGGATGCCGTCGACCGTGCGCAGCTCGCCGGTCAGTCCCAGTTCGCCGAGGAATTCGTATTCGCCCAGCGCGTTGCGATCGATCTGCCCGCTGGCGGCGAGGATGCCGAGCGCGATCGGCAGGTCGAAGCGGCCGCCGTCCTTGGGCAGGTCGGCTGGCGCCAGGTTCACGGTGATGCGACGTGCGGGGAATTCGAACTGCGCGCAGAGGATGGCGGCGCGCACGCGGTCGCGGGATTCGCGCACTGCCGCTTCCGGCAGGCCGACGATATGGGTCTGCGGCAGGCCGCCGGAGAGGTGCACTTCCACCCGGACCGGAGGCGCGGACACGCCGGAGCGTGCACGGCTGTGCACCAGCGCAAGGCTCATGGCCGCGGCTCAGTGCTGCGGGGGTTGCGAGGCGTCGCGTTCGGCTTCGAGCGCGGCGGCCACGGCACGTTCCAGAACTTCCAGTTTCTCGCGCGTGCGCAGCAGCACCGCGCGCTGCACGTCGAACTCCTCGCGGGTCACCAGGTCCAGCTTCGACAGCCCGGACTGCAACGCGCTCTTGAAGGTCTGTTGCAGTTCTTCCTGCGATTCGCGCAGGCCCGGGGGCACCAGGTCGCTGAGGCGGCGGGCGAGGTCGTCGATGTGGTTGAGGTCGATCATGTTGGGTTCTCCGGCAGTGCGTGCAGCTTCGCGCCGTTGCCGGGGGCGCGCCATCAGGGTTCGCTGCGTCGTGTCGTCAGGAAAGTCCGACGGCGCGACATGGGTGCCCATTGAACCTGACACCCATGGGGCCTGCAACCGCGATATCCTTCGGCAAGCATCCTGGACGGGAAATCTTCATGAAAATGATCATGGCCATCATCAAGCCGTTCAAGCTGGACGATGTGCGCGAGGCAATGGCCGAATCCGGCGTCACCGGCATCACTGTGACCGAGGTGAAGGGCTTCGGCCGGCAGAAGGGTCACACCGAGCTGTACCGCGGCGCCGAATACGTAGTCGATTTCCTGCCCAAGGTGAAGCTGGAAGTGGCGGTCACCGACGA
>JAKFDG010000512.1:0-3522 GCA_036677285.1 Pseudoxanthomonas sp. | reverse complement strand
AGGTTGCGCAGCGATTCCAGGATCGCGTCGTAGCAGGCCCAGTCGCGCGCGGCGCGGCCGATGCCGCCGTAGACCACCAGCGAGGTCGGATCCTCGGCCACTTCCGCATCCAGGTTGTTCTGCAGCATCCGGTACGGCGCCTCGCTGAGCCAGGACTTGCAGCTGAGTTCGGTGCCGCGGGGAGCGCGGATGACGCGGGAGGGATCGTGACGGGGATCGGACATGGTGCGTACCTGTTTGACGTGTGACCGGATTATCGCAGGGGCGGATGCCAGTCGTGGCACACTCGCCCCATGCGCCGCCTTGCCCTGACCCTGTTGCCGATCCTGCTGTTGCTGGCCTTGTGCCTGCAGGCAAGCGCGAGCATTGCGCCGCGGGCGCGCGTGCTGGTGTTCACCAAGACCGCCGGCTGGCGCCACGATTCGATCCCCGCCGCGGTTGCTGCGATGCAACGGCTGGGCGCGCAGGAAGGCATGCGGGTGGACCACACCGAGGACGCGCGCGACTTCAACGCCAAATACCTGGCGCGCTACCAGGCGGTGGTGTTCGCCAGCACCACGCTGGACGTGCTGGACGAAACGCAGCAGGCGGCGATGGAAGGCTTCGTGCGCGCGGGCGGTGGTTTCATGGGCATCCATGCCGCCGCCGACACCGAATACGACTGGCCCTGGTACGGCCGACTGGTGGGGGCCTGGTTCAAGGGCCACCCGCCGGGGCTGCAGACCACGCGGGTAACCTTCGAAGGGAAAGTCGCGGATGCGCCGAAGCAATGGACGGTGACCGACGAGATCTACAACTACCGCGACAATCCGCGCAGTCGCGTGCAGGTGACCGCCACGGTGGACGAAACCGACTATACCGGCGGAACCATGGGCGCCGATCATCCGATCGGCTGGTGCCACGCCTTCGACGGCGGACGCAGCTGGTACACGGGACTTGGACACGAAGCGGCGCTGTACGCGGATCCCGTCTTCCTGGGACACCTGCAACGCGGGCTGCGTTACGCGACCGGTTTGTCGCAGGACTGCTGATCCGGTCACCACAAAAAAAGCCCGGCTCTTGGCCGGGCAGGAAGCACTGCAAAAAAAGTTCGGTCAGCGCACGGTCGGGTCCAGTCGGCGCAAGGCGTCCTTGAGGTCGACGGCGCCGGTCCTGTCCAGGTCTTCCCTGTTGTAAGAAGCACCTGGTGCGTTGACGCACCGGCGACCTTTGCGGTCTGCGTGCGGCTTGATGCGCGAACCGGTTTCCTTCAGGCAGTTGCGGTCGGCCGACGCGCCCTTGGACTCATCCGTGACGGGAGCATCCTGCGAAGCCGCGGGCGCCGGCGTTGCGGTGGTGGCGGTCGGAGTGACCGGGAGGGCCGGATCAGCAGGAGTAGGCGTCTGGGCACCAGCCGCCAGGGCGAAGCCCAACGAAATGAACAGGGCGAGACCTTTCATCGGGATTCCTCGCTGGCCGGCAGGGCGCTCGTTGCGATACATACATGGGTATACGCAGGCGCGGTGGCACACGTCGCAATCGCCGCGATCGAGGTTCAGCGATACGTCAGGCCGGGGGACAGGCCTCGATGCGGCCTGCGTGATACGCCTTGATCGCAGCCTCGTCGGCCGGCTTCATGCCTGCGCCTTCGTCGAACAGGATGCGCCAGACGCCATCTGCGTCCTTGTGCCAGACCGAGTGGTAGGTGCCGATGGCGAACCGCTGCGCCGGCTCCCGTTCCATCCATTCGAACAGGGCCGGGCCGCTGGACCAGGCCACGTCGCCGGGACCGCCGATGGTCACGCGCGTCGGATACCAGAGCAGCTTCAAACCCTTGCCCGCGATGATGTCTGCCCAGGCGTCGGTGACCACTGCGCGGCCGCGCAACGGCTGCGGCTTCCCCGAGTTGAAGGCGGTATCGGCATGCAAGTGGGCAGCGAAGGCGGCGGCATCGTGATCGACGACCGATTGGGCGAAGCTCAGTTCGCGCGCCCATACCGCGCATTCCTCCGCACTGAACGTCGGAGCCGGGTCCTGCGGCACAGGTATGGATTCTGCGGCGCCGATGTTGATGGTAGACGACACCAGTGCAGCGGCCCCGGCGATACGTAGAAGAAGTGTCATGCGCTTTGCTCCGTAGTCTGCCAAGCTGGGTTCACAAGATACCTGCACGATTGCCTATGCACCCACCATTGTTCAGGGCCGCGTGGCTGGCCGCTTTGCTGTTTTTGGCGGCCTGCTCGACCACCCCATCCCGCCCCGCATCCGAACCCGCACCATTGTTGCTGGTTTCCATCGACGGCCTGCGCGCCGATGTGCTGGGCAAGGGCAGCATGCCGACCCTCGATGGCCTGGCCCACGCCGGGGTGCGGGCGGAATGGATGAATCCCTCCTACCCCACCCTCACCTTCCCCAACCACTACACCCTGGTCACCGGGTTGCGACCGGACCATCACGGCATCATCCACAACAAGCTCGACGACGCCGCGCTGGGACGATTCGTCTCCAAGGAGGATTCGGGCAGGGACGGGCGTTTCTGGGGCGGCGAACCGATCTGGGTGGGCGCGGAGAAAGCGGGTCTGGTGACCGCGACGATGTTCTGGCCCGGCTCGGAAGCGAAGATCGCCGGTATCCAGCCAAGTTACTGGCGCCCGTTCGACGGCAAGCTGTCGCCGCAGGCGCGGGTGCAACAGGTGTTGCGCTGGCTGGACCTGCCGGCAGCGCAGCGGCCGCGCTTCATCACCCTGTACCTGGAACAGGTGGATGTGTCTGCGCACGACAGCAGCACGTTCTCGCCACGGACCCTCGCCGCGATGCACGACATCGACGATGCACTGGTCGCGTTGCTGCAGGGACTGGAGAGGCGCGGGCTGCGCGAACGCGTGAACCTGATCGTGTTGTCCGACCACGGCATGGCCGATATCCCGCGCGCCAACACTCGCTACCTCGACGACACACTGGCGCCCGGCAGCTATGAAGTCTCGTGGTGGGGAACGCTGGCCGGCATAACGCCGCGCCCGGGGCACGCGGATGTAGTGGCGCGCACATTCAGCGGCCGTCACGAGAGTTACGAATGCTGGCGCAAATCTGAAATTCCGCAGCGATGGGTTTACGGCAGCAATGCACGCATTCCGCCCGTCGTCTGCCAGGCCGACACCGGCTGGCGCGTGCAACTGCGCAGTCATCCGCCGCAGGAGCATGAGGTCAAGGGCGAGCATGGATTCCGTCCCGAAGATCCCGCGATGCGCGCGATCTTCGTGGCCAGCGGTCCGGCCTTCATTCCGCATACGCGCCTGCCCGCGTTCGACAATGTCGATGTGTACCCCTTGCTCGCGCGCCTGCTGGGCATTCAGGCCGCCCCCAACGACGGCGATCCGCGCACTTTCTTGCCGGCCCTGAAGGCGAAAACCCCGCCTGGGCATTGATGTCCGAAAACGGCGAGTCGACGGCCTTTGCCGGTGTTAGCCTGCTTCCATGGCGATTGATCACGCAGCCCGGATCCCCGATGAACGCACCTGCGAACAGGCACGGTTGAGCCGCGAC
>JAKFDG010000511.1:0-2062 GCA_036677285.1 Pseudoxanthomonas sp. | reverse complement strand
GGGCGCTCCTACAGGGGATTCGCTACCCCATGCGGCACATGCCCGGTAGCCACATGCATGCGCGCACTGTCGATGTTGTGCTGCGAATCATCGAAGAAGATATCGGCACCGAAGGCCTCCAGGAACGGCCCCTTGTGGCGCCCGCCCAGGAACAGCGCTTCGTCCAGGCGCACATCCCACTCGCGCAGGGTACGGATCACGCGTTCGTGCGCGGGAGCGGAACGCGCGGTGACCAGCGCGGTGCGGATCGGCGCGTCCTTGCCCGCCGGAAACGCAGCCTGCAAATCATGTAGCGCGGACAGGAATCCCTTGAACGGTCCACCCGACAGAGGCTCCTTGGCACGATCGCGCTCGTGGCGGCCGAATGCCTCCACACCCTGCTCCCGCGAAACGCGTTCACTCTCGTCCCCGAAAATAACCGCGTCTCCGTCGAAGGCGATGCGCAACTGGTCATGGCGCTGCTGCAGCGCCTTGGCCGGCAGGATGGTGGCCGCGGCGATGCCGTGCTCCAGCGAACGGCGCACTGATTCGGGATTGGCCGACAGGAACAGGTCGGCGCCGAATGGACGTGCATAAGGCCAGGTCGGCTCACCCGAGGTGAAGGTCGCGCGTACGATGCCCAGGCCGTGGTGCTGGATGGAATTGAAGATGCGCAACCCGGTATCGGCGGAATTGCGCGAGAGCAGGATCACTTCCACGCGCGGGGTTTCGGCGGGTGCGCCCACGTTCAATGCCAACAGCTTGCGCACGACCGAGAAGGCCATGCCGGGCGCCAGCACGTCGTCTTCATGGGTCCGCTGGTAGGTGCTGTAGGCTTCGACGCCCTCGTTCTCGTACAAAGCGTGGCTCTCTTCCAGATCGAAGAGCGCGCGCGAGGTCACGGCGACGGTCAACAGGCGCGGGGCGTTATCGGAAGACATGCCGCGATTATCCCGCAGCCGGGTCGCAACCGGCGAGATTCGACCGCCCGTCAGCCGCCTGGCGCCGACAGCACCCGCACGCGCGCAGGCGGTCCACGCAGGTTGTCGCGGGTCACCGCACGCACTTCCACCTGCATATCGAGGAATTTCTGCTGCGACGGCGCACCCTCGCGCCACATGAACAGGTATTCGCTGCGGCGTCCGTCCACCGGCGCCTTGACCGGACCCTCGGGAAAGATCGCATAGGGCATGACGCCAGAAACCACGCGGAACTCGAAGCCGAGGTCGCGCAGTTTGTATTCGCCCCGCGGCCACTCGATCGCGACGGTCAGCAGGCCCGTGTCTTCGCAGGTGGCGTGATTGGCGCCGATGCCGCGGATGGTTTCGGTGACCACTGCCCTGGGCGCGGGCAGTTGGCCGCTGGCGTCATCCGTCGGCGCAGAGTCCGCGGCGACTTCAAACGGTGTCAGCTTGCTGGTGAATCCGCAGGCGTTTGCACCGGGAGCAAACAGCAATCCGCACAGTGCCACTGCACACCACTTCTTCACGGGGCCCTCCTCCCCAGTCAGAAAAAAACCACCGCGCTGCAATCACGCGACTTGGCCCGAGCATACCCTGTTACTGCATGCCATGTTTGGCGTATCCGGTCAGACCACGAACTGCTCGCTGAGGATGCGTTCTTCCAGATTGTGTTCAGGATCGAACAGCAGGGTCACGGTACGTTCGCGCGATTCGCGGATGGTCACTTCCACCACGTCGCGAACCTCATGCGAATCGGCGGTGACGCTGACCGGGCGCTTGTAATGGTCGAGCACGCGGAATCGCACTTCGGTGTCGGCCTTGAGGATGGCGCCGCGCCAGCGGCGCGGCCGGTACGGCGCGATCGGAGTAAGGGCGATGGTGTGCGAGCCCAACGGCAGGATCGGGCCGTGCGCGGAAAAGTTGTAGGCGGTGCTGCCGGCCGGACTCGCCACCAGCACGCCGTCGCAGACCAGTTCGTCCACGCGGGTCTGGCCGTTGAGATCGATGCTGAGGTGCGCGGCCTGGCGGGTCTGCCGCAGCAGCGAGACCTCGTTGTAGGCGAGCGAACCGGTACTGGCGCCGGATTCGGTCAGGGCCAGCATTTCCAGTGGACGCAGCTT
>JAKFDG010000510.1:0-2526 GCA_036677285.1 Pseudoxanthomonas sp. | reverse complement strand
CTGTGCCAGTACGAGGACAGCGGCGCGATCATCGCGGCCATGACCACCTCCATCCCGGAAGCGCCGCACACCGCGCGCAACTGGGACTACCGCTACTGCTGGCTGCGCGACGCGGCGTTCGTGGTGCGCGCGCTGAACCGGCTGGGCGCGACCCGCAGCATGGAGGAGTTCCTGCGCTACATCTTCAACATCGCCACCAGCGACGGCAGCCTGCAGCCACTGTACGGCATCAATTTCGAGGAACAGCTCCACGAGCACGAAGTGGAAAGCCTGGCCGGCTACCGCGGCATGGGCCCGGTGCGCCGCGGCAACCTGGCCTGGATCCAGAAGCAGCACGATGTGTACGGCAGCGTGGTGCTGGCGTCGACCCAGCTGTTCTTCGACCAGCGCCTCGCCGACCCCGGCGGCATCGATGCCTTCGCGCGCCTGGAACCACTGGGCGAACGCGCCTTCGCCCTCCACGACATCCCCGATGCGGGGTTGTGGGAATTCCGCGGCCGCACCGAAGTGCATACCTACACCAGCGTGATGTGCTGGGCCGCATGCGACCGCCTGGCGAAGATCGCCGCGAAGCTGCGGCTGGAAGACCGGTCGCAGTACTGGCGGGAACGCGCCGATGCGATCCACGCGCGGGTGATCGCCGAGGCATGGAGCACGGAGCGCGGCCACTTCACCGACGCATTCGGCGGCGAACGCCTGGACGCATCGCTGTTGCTGCTGGCCGACATTGGCTTCGTCGCCGCGGACGACCCGCGGTTCATCGGCACGGTCGAGGCGATCGGCCGCGACCTCAAGCGCGGCGATGCGCTGTTCCGCTACATCGCGCCGGACGATTTCGGCACGCCGGAAACCAGCTTCACCCTGTGCACGTTCTGGTACATCGACGCGCTGGCCGCGATCGGGCGCAAGAACGAGGCGCGGGAGCTGTTCGAACGCATACTCGCCCGCCGCAATCCACTGGGCCTGCTGTCGGAGGATCTCTCGTTCGAGGATGGCGAGGCGTGGGGCAACTTCCCGCAGACCTATTCGCACGTCGGCCTGATCATCGCGGCGATGCGCCTGTCGCGTTCCTGGCAGGAGGCCTCATGAGCCGGCTGGTGGTGGTGTCCAACCGCGTGGCGGTGCCGGGCGAGAGCCGCGCCGGCGGCCTGGCGGTCGGCCTGCTCGCGGCGCTGCGGGAACGCGGCGGCATGTGGTTCGGGTGGAGCGGCAAGATCACCCGGGAAAGCGGCGCACTGCAGGAACAGACCGAAGACGGCATCCGTTTCGTCACCATGGACCTGGACCGCAAGGACCACGACGATTACTACAGCGGCTTCGCCAACCGGACCTTGTGGCCGCTGTTGCATTTCCGCCTGGACCTGGTGGACTACGACCGCGGCAAACGCGAAGGCTATCGCCGGGTCAATGCGCTGTTCGCCGAGAAGCTGGCCCCGCTGCTGCGCGACAGCGATACGGTCTGGATCCACGATTACCACCTCATTCCGCTCGCGGCGATGCTGCGCGAACGCGGCATCGGCTGCAGGATGGGGTTCTTCCTGCACGTGCCGATGCCGTCGGCGGACCTGGTTTCGGCAATGCCGGAACACGCGCGACTGTTCTCTTCGCTGTATGCCTGCGACCTGGTGGGCTTCCAGACCCAGCGCGACGCGGACCGCTTTTCCTCCTACGTGCGCCTGTTCGGCGGTGGCAGGATCATCGGCGACGGCCTGCTGGAATCACCAACAGGACGCCGCTTCCGCGTCGGCGCTTTCCCCATCAGCATCGATACGCAATTGATCGCCAACCAGGCCAGGGCCGCCATCGACAAGCCCGCGGTGCGGGCCCTGCGCGTGAGCCTGCAGCCACGGCAGCTGGCCATCGGCGTGGACCGGCTGGACTACTCGAAAGGATTGCCGGAACGCTTCCACGGCTTCGCCCGCTACCTGGAACGTTATCCGGACCAGAAAGGCAGGCTGACCTACCTGCAGATCGCACCGGTGTCGCGCGGCGAGGTTTCCGAGTACATGACCTTGCGCAACCAGCTGGAACAGATCGCCGGCCATATCAACGGCAGTCACGCCGCCCCGGACTGGACGCCGCTGCGCTACGTCAACCGCAATTTCGCCCACGCGACGCTGACCGGCTTCTACCGCATGGCGCGGGTCGGCCTGGTCACGCCGTTGCGCGACGGCATGAACCTTGTGGCGAAGGAATTCGTGGCCGCGCAGGATCCGGAAGACCCCGGCGTGCTGGTGCTGTCGATCCTCGCTGGCGCCGCGTACGAAATGAAGGAAGCGCTTATCGTCAACCCGCACGACCTGGATGGCGTGGCCGATGCCATCGCCAGCGCCTCGACCATGCCCAGGGCCGAACGCATCGAGCGCTGGCGGACGATGATGGATCACCTGCGGGTCAACGACATCGGGGCATGGCGGCAGCGTTACCTGGCCGCGCTGGAGTCGTCCTGAGCCTGGCATGGACCGATTGCACGGTCAGTTGCGCGCGCGCGAGGCCTCGTAGTGCGCGATATACGCCTCCACCGGC
>JAKFDG010000509.1:0-3527 GCA_036677285.1 Pseudoxanthomonas sp. | reverse complement strand
GCCCGCAGGCAGCGGCCGGCCGGGCCGCGCATGTGCCAGCGGCAGAACCAGCGCCGCGCCGAGGCCCGGCTGCGTGGGCACGCGGAAGGCACCGTCCACCAGGGGCGCTTGGTTGCCGCCCGTCAACTCGTCGAACAGCGGCGACTCGTCCCATTGGTGCTCCAGCCAGAGCAGCGTGGGTGCGGCCGCGCAGGCGTGGATGCTGGCCAGGTGGGCGATCGGGCCGGTCGGGTTGTGCGGCGCAAAGGCCACGCCGTGCCCGGCGCAGGCATCGGCGATGGCCAGCATGCCGGCAAAGCCGCCTGCGTACTTGATGTCGGGCATCAACACGTCATAGAGCCGGCCGACGCACATCTGTTCGGCCATGTCGGCGCCGGCCATCAACTCGCCGCCCGCGGTGCGCATGCCAAGCTCGTGCGCACGTTCGGTCAGCCGCGCGATGGCCGCAAAGCCCGAAGGGTGCTCGGTCGTCAGGCACTCCATCCAGTAGGGGCGGGCGGGCGCCACATCCTGCAGGAGCTGCGAGGCGCGGCTTTCGTCAAAACGCCAGTGGCAATCGACCATGACGTCGACGCCGCTGCCGACCGCATCGCGCACGGCGAAGATGCGGTCCAGTCCGGCGCGCGTCAGCTCGCCGATCGGCGTGTGGGCGGCATCCTCGGCGATGACGTCGTCAAACGGCGCGAGCTTGACGGCGCGGTAACCGGCCGCGACGGCCCGCTTCGCGCCGGCGGCGAAACCTGCGGGCGAGCGGTCGGTGACGCCGCGGTTGATGTTGGCATAGGCCGGCACGCTGCTGCGCGGCGATGGGCTCAACAGTGCGCACACGGATTGGCCGGCACGGCGTGCGCGCAGGTCGGTCAGTGCCTGCTCGGCGCCACTTTTGACGGCATGCGCGATCAGCCCACCGGGCGCGTGCGGCACATAGCGCAACAGTCGGGTTGCCGCGTCAACATCCTGGCCCTGCATCCGGGTGGCGAGCATGCCGGCTTGCGCCTGCAACACGGGCTCCCAGCCGTTGAGCGAGCATTCGCCCCAGCCGGTGATGCCGTCGTCGGTGGTGACGGCGATAAATGACCAGTTGGTCTTGGCGGAAATGTTGACGACGACGAGCTCGAGCGCCGCGATGCGGCTGCCGCTGGCCGGAGAGGAATTTGCGTCAGTCAATTTTGATGCCCACTTTTTGTGCCAGCGGTTTCCACTTGGCAATGTCGCGGTCGATGACCGCCTTGAATTCAGCGGGCGTGCCGCCGACGGGCTCTGCGCCCATGGCCAGCAGCCTCTCGCGCATATCGGGCGAGCGCGCGATCTTGCCGATTTCCGTGGAGAGTTTTTGCACGATCGCCGGCGGCGTTTCGGCCGGCGCGAGCACGCCGAACCACGCCACGGTTTCATAGCCCGGCAGGCCTGCTTCGTGGATGGTGGGCAGTTCGGGCATCAGCTGCGAACGCGCCATGGTGGTGACGGCCAGCGCGCGCAGCTTGCCGCCCTTGACCAGCGGCACGGTGGGCGGGATGTTGCCGATGAAGACCGCGACCTGGCCGGCGACGAGGTCGGTGAGCGCCGGCGTCGAACCCTTGTACGGCACGTGCTGGATGTCCAGGTCGGCCATGGACTTGAACAGCTCCATGGACATGTGCGCGCTGCTGCCGTTGCCGCCGGACGCATACGACAGCTTGCCGGGCTGGCTCTTCGCGTAGGCGATGAACTCGGCGACCGTCTTTGCGGGAATGGCCGGGTTGATCACCATGATGTTGGGTGCCACCGCGACCTGGGTGACGGGCGCGAAATCGCGCTGGATGTCGTAAGGCAGCCTGGCGTAGACCGCTGCGTTGATGCCGTGCGAGCCCGCGTTGCCCATGATCAGGGTGTAGCCGTCCGGCAGCGACTTGGCTACCACTTCCGAGCCGACCACGCCGCCGGCGCCGGGCCGGTTTTCAACCACGACGGGTTGGCCCAGCACCGCCGTCAGTTTCACGGCGATCAGGCGCGCGATCACGTCAGGCGCATCGCCCGGTGTGCTGGGCGCGACCAGCCGTATCGGTTTGTCGGGGTAGCTTTGCGCCGTCGCGCCGAGGGCCGTACCGAGCAAGGCCGCGGCCAGCGCCATCCGTCGTGTGAGTGTTTTGGGGATCCGCATGATGTTGTCTCCTTTGATAAACCAGGATGGTGGGTGATGTGTGCCTTCGGGGCGGCCGCTCTCAGTCGCGCCGGCGTTTGCGCAGCGGCGTCGCGCTGGCCCGGATGCGCGCGACCAGTTCGAGCCTGGCCTTGGTCGCATGCGCGCCCATCAGGACGGCGGCCGCTTCCTGATCGTGTGCAGCGAGTGCGGCGATCAGGTGCCGATGGTCGCTGGACACGCCGGCAAAGCGGGTTTCGGCATACCCATGGGTGCGCCACAGCGCCGACAGCAGCAGCCAGTGCCGGTCGAGGATGGGCAGCGCATCGACGTTGTCGGCCATGCGGTTGATGGCTTGGTGAAAGCGGCGGTTTTCACCCACGACGGCGGCGAAGTTTTCCGCGGCCACGTGCTGCTCCAGCGCATCCTCGATGGCCTGCAGCCCGGCAATGTCCGCCGGCGTGCAGCGCCGGGCAGCGCGGCGCACCATCATGACTTCGAGGGCCGTGCGGATCTCAAACAGGTTCTCAACGAAGTCCGCGTCGATCGTGCGCACGCGCGCGCCGCGGTTCGGCTCGATCACGACCAGTCCCTCGCCCTGCAATTCACGCAGCGCCTCACGCACCGGCATGTGGCTGACGCCATAACGCGTGGCCAGCGCGTCGATGGTCAGGCGCGCGCCAAAGGAAAGGTCACCGGAAACGATGTCTTCTCGGATGCGCTGGTTGATGTCGTGGATGGTCATTGATGGTGGGATCGGCGTGAATTTGATCGAATATAGCGATTTGTACCGAGTTTTCTGCGAGGAAAACCCTGTATTTGATCAAATGTCGCGGATGCACTTGCCGTCTCGCGCACATCGCCGGCGTCCGGCGCCGTTCTTTGCCGCCGCGGTGCTTGCCACGCAGCCGGTCGGCCCTGGGGGCACTCGTGCTGGCCGCGTTCACGGTGATCGCCACGCTCATCGGCCACCCGTTCTGGAGCGTGAGCGGCATGGAGCAGTTTCACAGGCGCAATGCCTTCCTCGAGCACCTGGGGCTGGTCGGCGGGTTTCCTGCTCGTGGCCGCACTGTGCTGGGACGGTAGCGCCGCGCGCCAAGGCGCGCGTCAAGCGCTCACAACCAGGGAAACGCCGATGCAAGTCGACACCACGAACGCCGCGCGATGCAACTTTCAGTGCCCGTTGTGTTCCTTGCCCTGATTAATAGCGGTGCGTTCGGAACCTTCGATGCAGCAGGGTCGATCATGCAGCGTGCTGCCCACGCGGCCTCTAATGCGGGCATCCGGTATTTGCTTCAGTTGGTCCTCCGTCAGGCCGTCTCCTGCAAAGACGCAATCAGCGGGCAGGTGACCTTGCCCCGGCCAGCGGCGCAACGTTTGACGAGCTGCGCCAGGGCTGTTTCGATAC
>JAKFDG010000508.1:0-2193 GCA_036677285.1 Pseudoxanthomonas sp. | reverse complement strand
CCGGCTGCGGTGGCTCACGACACCAGCGCCAGGTCGTCGATCAGCGCCTTGAGGAAACGCGCGGCTTCGCCGCCGGTGCAGGCGCGGTGGTCGAAGGTGACCGACAGCGGGACGATCTTGTGCGATTCGAAACCGCCCATCACCGACATGACCTGGTGGCGGGCGCGGCCGGCGGCGATGATGGCCACGCATGGCGGCACCACCACCGGCGTGGCGTAGCGGCCAGCGAACATGCCGAAGTTGGACAGCGAAATCGTGTAGCCGGTCAGCTCCGAAGCCGGGATGCTGCGGTCTTCGACCTGCATGCGCAGGCGGTTGACGCCTTCGCGGATGCCGTGGGCATCGAGGATGTCGGCGTTGCGCAACGCCGGCACGAACAGGCCGTCGTCCGTGTCCACGGCGATGCCGATGTCCACCTGCGGGTGCAGGGTGCGGGTCAGCTTGTCGCCATCGAACCAGGCGTTCATCGCCGGCACCACCTTGCAGGCGCGGCCGATGGCGCGGACCAGGCGCACGGTGAGGTCGTTGCCCGGCTGCCAGGCCTGGATGTCGGCGTCGTCGCTGAGCGTGGTCGGCACGACCTTGGAATGCGCATCGGCCATGACCCGCGCCATGTTGCGGCGCACGCCCTTGAGCTGTTCCGGCTGGCCACTGACGGAAACGTTTGGCGGCTGGGTGCGCATTGGTTTGCCCGACGCGGACAGCTGGGTGCGCTGGTGTTCGGCGCGTTCCACGGCAGGGGCGGAGGTACTCGACACTGTCTGCGAAGGGCGTGCGGCCGGTGCGGGAGACGCTGCACCGATACGGGCGCTGCCCTCGGCCGCCGCCTGCTTCACGTCGTTGAGGGTGACCGTGCCGTCGGCGCCCGTGGCGCGCACACGGGCCAGGTCCACGCCGAGTTTCTTCGCCATTGCGCGCACCGCGGGCATCGCCTTGATGCCGCCGACCGCGATCGCCTGTTCCTGGTGCACGGTATTGGAGGACTGCATTGCGCCGACCACGGTGCCGGCGTCGTCGCGTTCGTTTTCCACTTCCGGTTTCGCGACAGGGGCGGGCGCCTGGGCCTTTGCTGGAGCAGGAGCGCCATGCGAATGCCCGGTGTCCTGACCGTCCGCGCGCTGCGGCAGGTTCGGGTCGGGTTCGAATTCGGCCAGCATGCTGCCGGTGACGACGATGTCGCCGGCGCTTCCCGCCAGCTTCAATACCTTGCCGGACACCGGCGACGGTACCTCGACCACGGCCTTGGCGGTTTCCATCGACACCAGCGGCTCGTCCAGGCGGATCACGTCGCCTTCCTTGACGAACCACTCGACGATGGTGGCATCGGGCAGGCCTTCGCCCAGGTCCGGCAGGTGGAAGGTCTTGCTGTCGCTCATTTTCGGCTCTCTTCCTTGGTGTTCTCGTCGATGAATTCGATGGCGCGCGTTGGGATCCAGCCGCTGTCGCCGTTGGCGTTCTCCGCCCACCACCAGTCTTCCTGCTGGTGGTGCACGGTCAGTATTTCGCCGATCGTGGTGTCCAGTTCGCGCGTGTCGTAATCGCCCAGCGCGGTGGCCTCGCCGATGTCGCGATCGAAGAGCACGGCCGGGATCCAGCCGCCCAGTCCCTGCGCAAGCGTGGTCCACACGAATTGCGGCCAGTCGCTGTCGCGTTCGCCCAGGGTCACCGGGTCGCCGGCCGAGACCCGGATCGACGGGCGGTCCGGCGCGCGATGCGCGGCGATGACCCGGGCGCTCCGGCGCATCAGGCCGCAGCCAGCGCGCGCCTGGCGGCGACGACGATCTTCTCCACGCTGGGCAGGTATTTCATTTCCAGGCGGAACAGCGGGATGTGGGTGTCGTAACCGGTGACGCGCTGCACCGGGGCCAGCAGGTCGTACATCGAATGCTCGGCCAGGCGCGCGGCGATTTCGGCGCCGAAGCCGGCGGTGCGCGGCGCCTCGTGCACGATCACGCAGCGTCCGGTCTTGCTCACCGATTCGGCGATGGTGTCGAAATCCAGCGGTTTGAGCGTGGCCACGTCGATCACTTCGGCGCTGATCCCTTCCTTCGCCAGCGCATCGGCGGCTTCCAGGGTCTCCTTCACCTGCGCGCCCCAGGTCACCAGGGTCACGTCGCTGCCGTCGCGCAGCACGAAGCACACGTCCAGCGGCAGCGCCTCGCCGTCGTCGGCGACCACTTCCTTGTACTGGCG
>JAKFDG010000507.1:0-2925 GCA_036677285.1 Pseudoxanthomonas sp. | reverse complement strand
CATCCGGACCTGCGCCGCATCCTCACCGACTACGGTTTCGTCGGCCATCCGTTCCGCAAGGACTTCCCGCTGATCGGCAACGTGGAAGTGCGCTACGACGAAGAGAAGAAGCGCGTGGTGTACGAGCCGGTCACGTCGGTCGAGCCGCGCGTGGGCGTGCCGCGAGTGATCCGGGACGATGCGCGCTACCAGACCGCTGCCGGCGAAGCCTCGCTGCGAGAGCCCGCCAAATGACAGTGCAACCCTCCAACGTGGCCTTTGCCAGCAATCCTGCCGAAAGCGGCCAGGAAATCCGCAATTACACGCTCAACTTCGGCCCGCAGCATCCGGCCGCGCACGGCGTGTTGCGCCTGATCCTGGAAATGGACGGCGAGACCGTGGTTCGCGCCGACCCGCACATCGGCCTGCTGCATCGCGGTACGGAGAAGCTCGCTGAATCCAAGCCGTTCAACCAGTCGATTGGCTACATGGACCGCCTGGATTACGTGTCCATGATGTGCAACGAGCATGCCTACGTACTTGCGATCGAGCGGCTGATGGGCATCGAGGCGCCGGAACGTGCGCAGTACATCCGCACTATGTTCGACGAAATCACCCGCATCCTGAACCACCTGATGTGGGTCGGTTCCAACGGCCTGGACCTGGGCGCGATGGCGGTGATGCTGTACGCCTTCCGCGAACGCGAGGAGCTGATGGACTGCTACGAAGCGGTCAGCGGCGCACGTATGCATGCCACTTACTACCGTCCGGGCGGCGTCTATCGGGATCTGCCGGACCACATGCCCAAGTACAAGGAATCACCTTGGCGCAAGGGCAAGGCGCTGAAGCAATTCAACGCCGCGCGCGAGGGCTCGCTGCTGGACTTCCTGGAAGATTTCACCAATGAATTCCCGAAGCGCGTCGACGAATACGAAACCCTGCTCACCGATAACCGCATCTGGAAGCAACGCACCGTCGGCATCGGCGTAATCTCGCCCGAGGACGCGCGGGCCTGGGGCATGACCGGGGCCATGCTGCGCGGTTCGGGCATCGCCTGGGACCTGCGCAAGAAGCAGCCATACGCTAAGTACGACACGGTCGATTTCGAGATCCCTGTCGGCACCAATGGCGATTGCTATGACCGTTACCTGGTGCGCGTGGCCGAGATGCGCCAGTCCAACCTGATCATCAAACAGTGCGTGAAATGGCTGAAGGCCAATCCGGGCCCGGTCATGGTGCAGAACTTCAAGGTGGCGCCGCCCTCCCGCGAGGAGATGAAGGACGACATGGAAGCGCTGATCCACCACTTCAAGCTGTTCAGCGAAGGCTACTGCGTGCCTGCCGGCGAAACCTATGCGGCCGTCGAAGCGCCCAAGGGCGAGTTCGGCTGCTATCTCGTCTCCGATGGCGCCAACAAGCCGTTCCGCGTGCACTTGCGCGCGCCGGGTTTCGCGCACCTTTCGTCGATGGATCATGTCGTGAGCGGCCACATGCTGCCCGATGTGGTGGCGATGATCGGCACCTATGATCTTGTGTTTGGTGAGGTGGACCGATGAGGGCCACGGGTAATTACGAAGCGGCGCGCGACGTCGACCCGCTGCTGGCGTTGACCGAGAAGACGCGCGCGCATATCGACCATTGGCTGGCCAAGTTCCCGCCGGATCGCAAGCGCTCGGCCGTGCTGTCGGGCTTGCATGCAGCGCAGGAACAGAACGAAGGCTGGCTCAGCGACGAGCTGATCGTCGCCGTGGCGAAGTACCTGGACCTGCCGCCGGTGTGGGCATACGAGGTGGCCAGTTTCTATTCGATGTTCGAGACCGAGAAGGTCGGGCGCAACAACGTCGCCTTCTGCACCAACATCAGCTGCTGGCTCAACGGTGCGGAAGACCTGGTCGCGCATGCCGAGAAGAAGCTGGGTTGCAAGCTGGGCCAGTCGACCGCTGATGGCCGCGTGTACCTCAAGCGCGAGGAAGAATGCGTCGCGGCCTGCTGCGACGCGCCCGTAGTCGTCATCAACGGTCACTACCACGAAAATATCACGCCCGCGAAAGTGGACGAGCTGCTGGACGGGCTGGAATAAGCGATGGCACACCACGACTCGCATTCATCGACATCCCTGGGCCCGGTCGGCCCGGCCCCGAAAGAGCACCAGGTGGTCTACACCACGCTGCACTTCGACAAACCGTGGTCGTACGAGAACTACCTGAAGACGGGCGGCTACAGCGCACTGCGCAAGATCATCGAAGAGAAGATCGCGCCGGCCGAGGTGGTCGAGATGGTCAAACAGTCCGGCCTGCGTGGCCGTGGCGGCGCAGGCTTCCCTACCGGCCTGAAATGGAGCTTCATGCCCAAGGGTGACATGCAGAAGTACATCCTCTGCAATTCCGACGAATCCGAACCGGGCACCGCCAAGGACCGCGACATCCTGCGCTACAACCCGCATGCGGTGATCGAGGGCATGGCCATCGCCTGCTACGCGACCGGTTCCAGCGTCGCTTACAACTATTTGCGTGGCGAGTTCCACCACGAGCCCTTCGAACACCTCGAAGAAGCCACCGCCGAAGCCTACAAGCACGGCTGGCTGGGCAAGAACGTGCTCGGTTCCGGCATCGATATCGACATCCACAACGCGCTGGGCGCAGGCGCCTACATCTGCGGCGAAGAAACCGCGTTGATGGAATCGCTGGAAGGCAAGAAGGGCCAGCCGCGCTTCAAGCCGCCGTTCCCGGCCAACTTCGGCCTGTACGGCAAGCCGACCACGATCAACAACACCGAGACCTATGCCTCGGTGCCGGCGATCATCCGCAACGGCGCCGAGTGGTTCCTCAACCTGGGCAAGCCCAACAACGGCGGGCCGAAGATTTTCTCGGTGTCCGGCCATGTGGCGCGTCCGGGCAACTATGAAATTCGCTTGGGCACGCCGTTCTCCGAGCTGCTGGAAATGGC
>JAKFDG010000506.1:0-7681 GCA_036677285.1 Pseudoxanthomonas sp. | reverse complement strand
CCGGCATCTCCGCGATCGGCACCGCATGCTGGATGCCGGCGTTGTTGACCAGCACGTCCAGCGGCGACCAGGCCTGGATGTCGGCCAGCATTTTTTCGATCTGTGCCGGGTCGCGCAGGTCGGCATCGAAATGGCGCGGCTCCGTGCCGCCGGCGTCGCGCACGGACTGCAGCACGACGGCGATTTGTGCGGCATCGCCGAGACCGTTGATGGCCACGCGTGCGCCCGCGGCGGCCAGCTGGCGGGCGATTGCCAGGCCGATGCCGGAGGTGCTGCCGGTGACCAGGGCGGTGCGGCCTTCGAGGAAAGTGTCGTTCATGGTGGAATGCGGAATGGGGTAGGGAACCGTAGCAGCATATAGGCCGGGCTGCGTGGTACCAAAGTACGATGACGGAATGGGCGTGGCAGGTTAGCGTGCAGGCATGAACAATAATCCGTCGTTGCGCCTCGCTATCGTCCTGCTGGCCTGCCTGTTGCCGGTTGCCTGCAGCACATCCCCTACACGGACGCCGTCGAAGGAGGTCGGGATGATCGAACCGCAACGCGTGACCGAGCATCGCGGCAGCGACGATCTGCTGACCGCGGGACTGGGCATCGACGGGCTGCGGGCCATGCAGCCGCCGGGCTTCGCCGATGCGAATGCACCGACGCCTGCGGAACTGCGCCGGCGCGCGATCTGGAACAACTGGCGCGGCATCGCCGATCTGTCGCCGAGCGGCGGCTACGGCCAGGTGTACGGCAGCGTGGCCGCGGTGCCGGGGCGCGAATTTACTGCGTTCGCCAGGATTCCGGGCGCGAAGCAGCCGCATCGGGTACTGCTGCAGGTGCCTGACAACTTCGATGCGCGAAAGCGCTGCGTGGTGGTGACTGCATCCTCCGGCTCGCGCGGCATCTACGGCTCCATCGCCGTGGCGGGGGCCTGGGGCCTGCTGAAAGGCTGCGCTGTGGCCTACACCGACAAGGGCGCGGGCACCGATTATTACGACATCGACACCCACACCGGCGTGCGCCTGGACGGCACCATCGGCGCGCCGGACGAAGCACTGGCCTTCGTGCCCGACGTGCCGGTGGGCTCGTCGGGTGTGGCCTTCAAGCACGCCCATTCGGGTGACAACCCGGAGGCCGATTGGGGCAGGCATGTGAAGCAGGCGGCGGAATTCGCGCTGTCCGCGCTCGCTCATGCATTCCCGCAGGCCGAACCGTTCACCTTCGACAACACGCGCGTGATCGCGGTGGGCGTTTCCAACGGCGGCGGCGCGGTGCTGCGCGCGGCGGAACTCGAGGGCGGCTGGCTGGATGCCGTGGTCGCCGGCGAGCCAAACGTCTACACGCCCGGGCCGGGCAACAGCACGCTCTACGACATCACCACCGAAGCCGCGTTGCTGATGCCGTGCGCGTTGCTGCACCTGCCCGCCGAATCCCTGCCGCAGCCACCGCTGCGCACGCAGGTCGAACCGATATGGACTGCGCGTTGCGAGGCGCTGAGAACCGCAGGACTGGTCAGCGGCGCGGACGCCAGGGCCCAGGCGAAATCGGCCTACGACCAGCTGCATGCGCGGGGCTGGACCGACCAGGCGCTCACCACGGGCGTGCTCAGCGTCGGCTTCGACCTTTGGCGCGCGGTGGCGGTGACCTATGCCTCGGCCTACAGCCGCGCAGGGGTCGGCGAACATCCCTGCGGCTTTTCCTTCTCCGCGCAGAACCCGGATTTCTCGTCGCGGGAAGCCAACCAGGCCGAACGGCTGGCGTGGTGGGCGGATGGCAGCGGAATTCCGCCGGGAGCCGGGGTCGGCATCGTCGATACAAGGCTCGCGCCGCCGGATTCCACCTTGCCAGGGCTGCTATGCCTGCGCGATTTGCAGAATCAGGATGGGGACTCCGCGTTCAAGCGAGGAGTCGCCCGGACCGCATCCTCGTTGCCTCAAAAAGGCTTGCCGGTGGTGGTGATCCATGGCCTGGACGACGGCCTGGTGCCGCAGGCTTTCACCAGCGCCCCTTATGTCGCCGCAGCCAAGGCCGCCGGGCGCGATGTGAGCTTTTGGCAGGTACGGAACGCCCAGCACTTCGACGGCTTCCTGGCCTTGCCAGCCTACGGCACACGCTACGTGCCGATGTTGCCGTATGTGTATGCCGCCCTCGACCGGGTTTCCGCGTACCTCGATGGCAAGGGGAAATTGCCTGCCGATGCGGTGATCGAAGCAGTGCCGCGCGGCGTGGGGCTGGTCGAAGCGGGACAATTCGCGATTCCCGAGTAACCATCGGCTTGCCGCCTTAACACCAGTTTTGGCAGTCTGTCGTCACTGACCGACCACGGGAACGACATGCCACGCCACTTCTCCATGCTGCGCGAGTTCCACCTGGCCGACTGGTTCACCCTGGCCAACGCCTTCTGCGGCACGGGCGCGGTGTTCGCGGCGATGCGCTTCCTGCACGAAGGCAACGTGCGCGACCTGATGATCGGGATGGCGCTGATCCCGCTGGCCTTCATCTTCGACGCGCTGGATGGCCGCGTCGCGCGCTGGCGCAAATCGTCCTCGACCCTGGGCCGCGAACTGGATTCGCTGGCCGACGTGATCTCCTTTGGCGTGGCCCCGGCCGCGCTGGCCTACGCCTGCGGCCTGCAGGGCGGCTGGGACTGGGTCGTGCTCAGCTATTTCGTCTGTTGCGGAGTCAGCCGGCTGGCGCGCTACAACGTCACCGCCGAACAGCTTTCGGGCGAGGACGACAAGGTCAAGTACTTCGAAGGTACGCCCATTCCGACCAGCCTGGCGCTGGTGATCCTGCTGGCGGTCGCAGCGGCCACCGACAGGATCGGCGAGGCGGTCTGGTTCGGGTCAGTGCAGCTTGGTCCGTGGCAGTTGCATCCACTGGTGCTGGTGTTCGCTTTGTCGGGATCGCTGATGATCAGCAAGACCCTGCGTATTCCCAAGCCCTGAACCGCATTCTCTCCAGGTGGTACAAGTTGTAAACCGCCGGTTGCTATGATCGCGGCAGAGCCTGGGAGGGTTAGGAATGTCCAACACCGGATTCGGCAACACGGGCGATTTCGAGGCGCTGGCACGGCAGTACTGGAGTGCCTGGGGCGAGGCGATGCGGCAGGGTGGCCTTGGCGCAGGCGCGCCCCCGCAGCCGACGGCCAACTGGCAGCAGGCCGTGGACTGGTGGTCACAACTGCTGCCGGGCGGCCATAGCCAGGCCAACGATGCAGTGGGCCGTTTCAACCGGCAGGCACGCGACTGGTACGGGCAGATGCAGCAGGTGGCGGCGCAATTCGCCGGACATGACACCAACGCCGCCGATGTGACCCAGGCCTGGCGGCAGGCGCTCGGTGCGAACGCCGACAATCCGTTCCCGGACATGTTCAAGGCGATGCGCGGCCCAGGCGCGAACGGACTGGACGAATGGCTTGAGCAGGCCCAGCCCTACCTGGACGGCTTCCGCCAGCAAAGCCAGCGCTGGCAGCAGTTGCCCGCGTTCGGCCAGTATCGCGAACACCAGGAACGCTGGCAGGCGCTGCAACTCGCACAGCAGGAATACGAACACGAATCCGGCGAGTACGCCAAGCTGATGATGAAGTGCGCGCAGCGCGCCTTCGAGGTGTTCGAGGACAAGCTGGTCGCGCATGAGGAACCAGGCCGGCAGATCACCAGTGCGCGTGCGTTGTTCGATTTGTGGATCGATGCATCCGAACAGGCTTATGCCGGGATCGCGTTGTCGACCGAGTTCCGCGAGGTCTACGGGGCCATGACCAATGCGCAGATGCGACTGCGCGGCGCCATCCAGCGCGAGGTCGAGCACATGACCGGCCTGTTCGGCATGCCTACGCGCACCGAGATCGATTCTGCGCATCGCAAGGTTGCCGACCTGGAGCGGGCGCTGCGTCGGGCCGGTGCCGCGGATTCAAAAGCGGCGCGTGCGCCCAAGATGGCCGAGGCGCCTGTCGAAACGTCCGTGCAACCGCCTCCGCCGCGCCGCGCACGCAAGCCTGCCGCCGCGCGGCCTGCGGCAAGCAAGGCGATCGTGCGCAAACCTGCCAGAAAGAAGCCGGCTTCGAAGAAGACCGCAGTCGGAAAATCTGCGGTCCGCGAATTGGCCGCCAAGGCAGTAAGGGCAAAGCGGGTCGCAACGAAAAAGAGCGGCAGGCGGGCCGTGAAGGAGGCGCCGAAGGTCAAAAGCGCAGCCCGGAAGCCAACGAAGGCAAAGGTCAGGAAAGTCGTATCCAAACCCGCGCCGGCATCGGCCGGCCGTGTCGTATCCATGAAGGACTGGGTCGCGCGTTATGCCGCCGCCAACAACGGCGATGCCGGCGAGAAGCGGAAAAGCGGCGGCAAGAAAGGAGCGCGTAAATGAACGGGCCTTTGAACATCACCCCGGATGCGCTGGCGCAGGAAGCCATGACCCTGCAGCAGAAACTCGCCGCCGGCCTGCGGACGCTGCCGGAAGTCGAGGACGTGCACTATGGCGCCACCACGAAGCAGGAAGTCTGGCGCGACGGCCGGGTCGTGTTGTATCGCTTCATTGGTGATCAGGCGCCTACCGCGAAGGTGCCGCTGCTGATCGCCTACGCGCTGGTCAATCGTCCGTACATGGTGGATCTGCAAGCGGACCGTTCGCTGGTCAAGGGCCTGCTGGCGCGCGGCGAGGACGTCTACATCCTCGACTGGGGTTATCCCGACCGTTCCGATCGGTTCCTGATGCTGGACGATTACATCAACCGCTTCATCGACGGTGCGGTCGATCATCTGCGCCGCAGCTTCGGCCTGGACGCGGTCAACCTGCTCGGCATCTGCCAGGGCGGCGCGTTCTCGCTGTGCTATGCGGCGCTGCATCCGGAGAAGGTGAAGAACCTGATCACCATGGTTACCCCGGTCGATTTCCATACGCCCGACAACATGCTGTCCAACTGGACGCGGGAAATGGACGTGGACCTGTTCGTCGACACGATGGGCAACGTGCCGGCCGACCTGATGAACTCCAGCTACCTGATGCTCAAGCCGTTCCGCCTCAACCTGCAGAAGTACCTGGGCCTGGTCGACATCCTCGACGACAAGAATGCGATCGAGGATTTCCTGCGCATGGAGAAATGGATCTTCGATTCGCCGGACCTGGCTGGCGAAGCTTTCCGCCAGTTCATCAAGCAGTTCTACCAGGCCAACGGTTTCGTCAACGGCGGCATTGAGATCGATGGCGAGCCGGTGGATCTGGGCCACGTGGACATGCCGATCCTGAACATTTTCGCTGAACAGGACCATCTGGTGCCGCCGGATGCTTCGCGCGCGCTGAAGGAGCTGGCCGGTAGCCGCGACTACACCGAGCTCAGCTTCAAGGGCGGGCATATCGGCATCTACGTCTCCAGCCGCGCGCAACGCGAAGTACCGACCGCGATCCATGAATGGCTGGCGAAGCGGGCGCGGTGACGCGCTAGACTTCCGAGAACCGAACCGGAGCCGCCGCCGTGGACCAGCCGAAAGCAAAACCCTTCGCCCGTTCGCTGAACGACCGCATGCTCGCCGGCGTGATGGGCGGCATCGCGCACCGTTTCGGATGGAATTCCACTTTGTTGCGGGCGGTATTCGTGATCGTGTCGATCGCCTCGGCGGCGTTCCCCGGGATCCTGGTGTACCTGATCCTGTGGTTGTTGATGCCCAACGAGGCGGATTGATCCGTCGATGCGGCAGACATGGCTGTACATCGCACGCGTGCTGGGGGTCGCGTGGTCGCTGCCGAATACCCTGGTCGGATTGCTCGCGGGCGCAGCAGGCATGCCGTTCGGGGCGATACCGCATTTGAGCCGCCGTGATTTCGCATTGGTGTTCCATCATTGGCCATGGGGGCCGGGCGGCGCGATCACGCTGGGCAACACCATCCTGCATACCGGCGCCACGCTGGATTCGGATTGCGTGACCTACGAACACCGTGCCGGCCACTGCCAGCATCCGCCGATCAAGCTCGGCGATCATGAACGCGCGCATGTCTATCAGTACATGGTGCTGGGGCCGTTGTTCCTGCCGGTGTACCTGCTATGCGGCGGGGTCAGCGTGCGCAATCCGTTCGAACGTGCTGCGGACCGTTACGCCATGACTGGTAAGGGTTGGTGGCCTTAGATTTTTTTGGCCGACAAACGGTTGGCGTTCTTTGACATCGGCATAACGGGCATGGCGTTATCGTTCGGGCGTCGGAAGAAAGGCAGATGGCGAAAGCCAGATGAACCAGCCTCCGGCAAGAAGGCTCAGCCGATCCGGGATAAAACCCGGAAAGACTGGGCCTTCGCTTGTTGGGGATCTGCCATTGCATCGGATGCCTGCTCGATCATGTTCAGGCGCTTTTCTTCTTCGTGGCTTTCGTGGGCGTCTTCTTCGCAGTCCTGCGTCCCGATCCCGATAACTTCCCGCCGCCGTCCTGCTTGTTGACCGTGGCCCAGGCGATGCGTTCGGCGGCCTTCTGGGAACGACCCTGCTCCAGTTCGCTTTCTTCGATGTGCTCCGCCTGGCGCTTCTGCTTGTCTGTATATGTGGTTTTTTCGCCGCGTGGCATTTCGTTTCTCCTGCCTTGACGTGTGGCCGAGGCTAGGTGCCGGAGCGTAAGTGGACGATGAAAAGCCGATGACCTGATTTCGACGCGGCGTTAGCGAGCGAGGCGTTGGAACGAGAACAGCTTGGCCAACGGATGCTTGCGCTTTTCGATCAATGCGCGCAGCAAGCCAGCGCCAAGCATGCTGTAGGTGATGCCATTGCCGCCATAAGCCATGGCGAAATGCACGCGCGGTCCATGCTGCTCGTGGGGGCCGAAAAAGGGTAGGCCGTCATCGGTTTCAGCGAAGGTGCCGCCCCATGCGAACGCGGGCTTCAACGGCAGATGCGGGAACAATTGCGCAGTCTTCTTGCATAGCACCCTGGATTTCTTCTCCACGCGCGCGTCGCGTTTGGCGGCGATATCCACGCTGTCGTCTTCGCCACCCACCAGCAGTCGTCCGTCTCCGGTGCTGCGCATGTACAGGTAAGGCCGTGCAGATTCCCAGACCATGGTGTTCTTGAGCGGGCCCAGCGCATCGTCTTCGATCGGATCGGTGATGAAGGCGTAGCTGCTGCGGTTCTGGGCCACCTTCTGCTTCAGGAAGTGCTGGTTGGCATAGCCTGCGGCCAGCACCAGATGGCCTGCCCGGATCGTATGGTCGTCGGTGCTTTGCAGGACGATGCCGCGGCTACTGGCCTGGATGCGTTCGATCCTGGTGCGATCGAAGATCGCGCTGCCGCGTTTCTGTAAGCGCGACAGGAGGCGATACGCCATGCGATAGGGATCCACCCGCGCCGCCTGGTGGCTCAGGATCGCCGCCGGCGCGTGGATGCCGTAGCGCTGCCGAATTTCGGCCTGGCCGAGCAGTTCGACCTCCAGGCCATGGCGCTGGCGCAGCGCGCATTCCTCGCCCAGGACGCCCGCATGCCTGCGCTTGCTGGCGTAGTAGAGACTGTCCATCCACGCGAAATCGACGTCGCGGACCTCGCGCGCCTTGTCCTGCAACATCGACAGGGCATCCGCACATGCACCGTAGGCCAGCGCCGCATCGGTTTCGCCGTAGCGTCTGGCCAGGTCGGTCATGTGGGTGTCGATCTCGTACTGCAGTAGCGCGGTGCTGGCCGCGGTGCTGCCCCAGCCGATGTCGCGCTGTTCGATCAGCGCGACT
>JAKFDG010000505.1:0-2645 GCA_036677285.1 Pseudoxanthomonas sp. | reverse complement strand
TACACCGCATAGGCGATGCTGCCATCCTCGCGTTGCCCGATCTGGTGGAGGCGATAGCGCGGACGCCCACTGCCGCTGTTTTCCGGGTAATGCACCGGCGGCTGGTTGCCGTCCAGGTCCATTTCGCTGTTGTCCACTACGCCGCCGACGAACAAGGCACGCATCGGAGTTCTCCTGTTTGATATTCGATAGGGGAATTCACCAGTCGGCCCGGATCATGACAACCACGATGTTCGGGTTGTATGAAGTTGTTGTTGCGAATGTGGCAAACGAAGAGAGAACGATCAGCCATGGGTGGTCATTTCAGCAGCGGCGCCAGCGCCTTCCACACGTGATCGCGCAGCCTGGGTTGCGCGCCGGCGGTGGGGTGCAGGTTGTCGGCCTGGAAAGCATTGCGGTCCAGGGCGATCGGTTCCAGCAGGAAGGGCAGGAACGCGGTCTTGTGCAGTTTCGACAGTTCGCTGAAGTTGCGTTCGAAGCCCTGGGTGTAGTCGCGGCCGTAGTTGGGCGGAATGCGCATGCCGACCAGCAGTACCCTGGCGCCGGCCGCGCCCGAGGACTTGATCATGCGCTCCAGGTTGGCCCGGCTTTGCGCCAGCGACAGGCCGCGCAGGCCATCGTTGGCGCCCAGCTCGATCACCACCACCGCAGGTTTGTGACGTTTCAGCTCCGCGGCGATGCGCGATGCACCGCCGGCGGTGGTCTCGCCGCTGATGCTGGCGTTGACCACGCGCCAGCCGGGGTTGGTCTTCGCAATCCGGTCTGCGGTCAGCGCCACCCAGCCTTGTGAGGCACTCAGCCCATACGCAGCCGAGAGCGAATCGCCCATCACCAAAATGGTGCGTGCGGCCTTCGGAGCGGCCGTCTGGGCGAAGGAAGCCGGAACCAGCGTCGCGAAAACCAGCGCCAGCAAACCAATGGCACATTGAACATGGCGCTGCCAGCCCGCATAACCTGATCTCATCCCGCGTCTCCGATGCATTCAACCCAGGACCATCATGGCCGATCCCACCGGACTGCGCGCTGAAGTCGCGCGGTCGCCCGAGCACTCCGCCTTGCAGGTCAGCGCATTGGGAAAACGCGTGCCCCTACCTTCGGGCGAACTGACCATCCTCGAAGGCGTCGGTTTCGAGATAGACCATGGCGACACCGTGGCGATCGTCGGAGCTTCGGGCTCCGGCAAGAGCACGCTGCTGTCGCTGCTCGCAGGCCTGGACAGTCCCAGCAGCGGCGCGGTCATGCTCGATGGCGAAACGATTTCCACCCTGGACGAGGATGGGCGCGCGCGGGTCCGTGGCGAAAAAGTCGGCTTCGTATTCCAGAGTTTCCAGCTGCTGCCGTCGCTGACCGCGCTGGAGAACGTGATGCTGCCGCTGGAACTGCGCGGCGACGCCGATGCGGAAACACCGGCGCGGCAGATCCTGCAGAAAGTGGGCCTGGGCGAACGCCTCGGCCACTATCCGCGCCAGCTCTCCGGTGGCGAACAACAGCGCGTGGCGCTGGCGCGTGCGTTCGTCACCCGGCCGTCGTTGCTGTTCGCCGACGAACCCACCGGCAACCTCGACACCCACACCGGCCAGTCCATCATCGAACTGCTGTTCGCCCTCAACAGCGAAGCCGGCACGACCCTGGTGCTGGTCACCCACGACGAACACCTGGCCGTGCGCTGTGGCCGCATCCTGCGCCTGGACAGCGGCAGGCTGGTCGCCGACGGCCTGCCGCTAGAGGGCATGTCCACGTGAAAACGCTGCAGATGGCGTGGCGGCAGTTACGACGCGACCTCGCCGCGGGCGATATCCGCATCCTGTTCGCCGCATTGGTGCTCGCGGTGGTCGCGGTCACCGCGGTCGGCTTCGTTACCGACCGCGCCGGGCGCGCGCTGGCGATCGAAGCCAACCGCCTGCTCGGCGGCGACGTGGTCGTTCGCGGCGACGCGCCGATCACCGGCGCGATCCGCGATGCCGCCAACGCCAGTGGTTTGCGCCGCACTGAAACCCAAAGCCTGGACAGCATGATCCGCGCCGGCGAGGAGCTGCGCCTGGGCGACCTGCGTGCGCTGGGCGGAGGCTTCCCGCTGCGCGGCAGTTTCCGCATCCTCGATCGCATCGGCGGCGTCGAGCGCGATGCCGCCGGTATTCCCGATTCCGGCACGCTGTGGATGAGCCAGGCCGGCGCCGACACCCTGGACGCGAAGATCGGCGACACCATCGGCATCGGCGCTTCGCAATTGCGCCTGGCCGCGCTGGTGGTGCAGGAACCCGATGCCTCGCTGGACTACTTCAACGTCGCGCCCAAGGTCTTCCTCAATCTCGCCGACCTGCCTGCAACCGGGCTGGTGCAGGAAGGCAGCCGACTCCGTTACCGGCTGGTGGTGGCCGGCGATGCGACCGCGGTGGAGAGATTCACCACCGTCGCGCGTCCCGCCCTGGCGCGAGGCCAGCGCCTGGAAACCATCCAGGATGCACGCCCGGAAGTGCGCTCCTCGCTGGATCGCGCCGGGCGTTTCCTGGGGCTCGCCGCATTGGTTTCGGTGGTGCTCGCCGCGGTGGCGGTAGCCATGGCCGCGCGCCGCCACAGCGAACGCCATCTTTCCGGCACCGCGGTGATGCGCTGCCTCGGCGCCAGCCAGCGCACCCTGGTCGGCA
>JAKFDG010000504.1:0-2073 GCA_036677285.1 Pseudoxanthomonas sp. | reverse complement strand
CCCAAAACAAAAACGCGACGCCAGGCGTCGCGTTTCGTACCCAACCGATCGGTCGGATCAGCTGGCTTTGGCCACGGTCTTCTTGGCCACGGCCTTCTTCGCCGGCGCCTTGGTGACGGTCTTCTTGGCGGCAGGTGCAGCGGCGCCTACGGCGACCTTCGATACCTGCTTGCGTGCATTGCCGTAGCTAGCGTTGTAACGCTTGCCCTTGGCGGTCTTGCGATCACCTTTGCCCATGGTTTGCTCCTGATCTGCTGTAGCGCCTTGCGCGCGAGGGCGGAAAGCCTACCACGCAGGCCTCAATGCGCACAGCTCGCATCGTGCACGTGCCAGTGGTTGAGACGCAGGTTGACGATGTGGGCGAGCCCGACCAGGGTCCCGCCGAGGGTCATGACGATGGCGTGGACGACTACCTGGTGATGCAGCGGCGGGTAGTACGCCCCCGCCCACAGGACCGCCAGCCCGACCAGCAGCATGCTAAGCGCGCGGAAGGCGCGATGGCGGCGGTAGCCCCAGAGCAGGCTGAACAAGCCCAGCACGGTCACGAACAGCACGAAGCCGCGCTCGAAGCCGTCGCCCAGCCACGCCGATAGCCCCAGCGACGGGATCGCCGCCAGCAGCAGTGGCGTCATCGCGCAATGTACGGCGCAGATCACCGAGCCGGTGGCGCCGAAACGATCGAGCAGGCTGCGGAAGCGGAAACCCATGCGGGGAAGTATGACTTTCGGGAGGGGACGTGATTTGATATTGGTATATTATAACATCAACACTCACTTTCCAATCCCTCGGATAGCCACTGATGACCCTTCCCCCCGAATTCCTCCGCCGCAGGCTGGTCATCGCCCTGGCACTGGCCCTTTCCCCGTCCCTGGCCTGTGCTGCCCCTTCCGAAGCTGCAGGCGCGGCCGCACCGCCGACCGCGGCGCCCCCCACGGACACGCGCCACCCGGACGCCGACGGCGACGACCGCCACATCAAGGACCTCACCGGCGTGGTGGTCACCGCCAGCCCACTGCGCGAAACGGCCGATGCCCTTAGCAAGCCGGCCGAAGTCCTGTCCGGCGAGCGCTTGGACGAGAGCCGCGCCGCCAGCCTGGGCGAAACCATTTCCAGCCTGCCGGGGGTGCAGAGCTCCAATTTCGGCCCCGGCGTCGGCCGTCCGATCCTGCGTGGCCTCGACGGCCCGCGCGTGGCGGTGCTGAGCAACGGCCTGTCCAGCGCCGACGTGTCCACCGTCAGCCAGGACCATTCCCCGGCCGTGGAGGCCTTCCTGGCCGACCAGATCGAAGTATTGAAGGGCCCCTCGACCCTGCTGTACGGCAGCGGCGCGATCGGCGGCATCGTCAACGTGGTGGATGGCCGCATCCCCGAAACTCCGATCGAAGGCGGTTTCAGCGGCCGCGCCGAAATGCGTTTCGACAGCGTCAACGACGGCAATACCGATCTGGTGCGTGTCGACGGCGGCAACGACCGCTTCGCCCTGCACGCCGACGCGGTGTACCGCAACAACAAGGATTACGACACACCGGACGGCACGCAGCCGAATACCTTCATCGATACGAAAACCGGCGCGGTCGGTGGCTCGTTGCTCGGCGATTGGGGTTTCGTCGGCGTCTCCGCGTCGCGTTTCGAGGACGACTATGGCAATCCCGGCGAGCCGGGCGACCTGGCCAATGGCGAGCGCGGCGTGTTCCTGAAGATGCGCCAGGAACGTTACGACCTGAAAGGCGGACTGACCAATCCCTGGGGCGAAGGCAGCAGCCTGCGTTACAGCGTCGGCCACACCGACTACAACCACATCGAATTCGAAGGCGAGGAGGTCGGCACCACCTTTGATAAGAAAGCCGATGAAGGCCGCGTGGAAGCCGCCTTCGCCTGGTCGTCCGGCTGGGAGGGCGCAGCCGGTGCGCAAGCCAGCGATTCCACCTTCAAGGCGATCGGCGAAGAGTCGTTCGTGCCGGAAACCAGCACCCGCGCTTTTGGCGTCTTCGGCGTCGCGCGCAAGAGCTGGAACGATTTCCAGCTGGATCTTGGTGCGCGCATCGACAGCATCGAAGCCGATCCGGTCGACGG
>JAKFDG010000503.1:0-3433 GCA_036677285.1 Pseudoxanthomonas sp. | reverse complement strand
CTGCCGGCCGATGCCCCCCCGGGCGATTACCTGTTGATGGTCGCCACCGATCGCCTCAGCGCGTTCGACGTCGTGCTGCCCGATCCGATCCCCGGCAAGGGCGAGATGCTGTGCCAGATCTCCAACTTCTGGTTCGAGAAGACCGCGCACCTGATGCCCAATCATTTGACCGGGATCGACGTCGCCCCGGTGTTGCCAGAAGGCGTGGACGCGAGCCTCTACGCCAAGCGCGCGGTGGTGACCAAGCGCCTGAAGCCGGTGCCGGTGGAAGCCATCGCCCGCGGCTACCTGATCGGCAGCGGCTGGAAGGATTACCAGCGCACCGGCGCGGTCAGCGGCATCGCCCTGCCCGACGGCCTGCGCCAGGCGGAACAGTTGCCGGAACCGATCTTCACCCCGTCCACCAAGGCCGCCGTCGGCGACCACGACGAGAACATCGATTTCGATTCCATGGTCAAGGCGGTGGGCGCGGAACTGGCCGAGCGCGTGCGCGACGCCACCTTGCGCATCTACCGCTACGCCGCGGAATTCGCCGCCCAACGCGGGATCCTGCTGGCCGACACCAAGTTCGAGTTCGGCACCGACGCCGACGGCCGCCTGTACATAATGGACGAGATGCTGACCCCCGATTCCTCGCGCTACTGGCCCGCGGACGAATACCAGGTCGGCACCAGCCCGCCAAGCTACGACAAGCAGTTCGTGCGCGACTACCTGGAGACGCTGGACTGGGACAAGACCGCGCCGGGCCCGAAGCTGCCGGCGGAAGTGATCGAACGCACCCGGGCGAAGTATGCCGAGGCGCTGCAGAAACTGGCGGGCATCAACGTCGATTGATCCGCGCCCAAGCCGGAGTCTGGCGATGAACAGCGGATACCTGTACCTGGCCATCGCCATCGTCGCCGAGGTGATCGCCACCAGCGCGCTGAAGGCCTCGGAAGGCTTCACCCGCACCGGCCCGTCGCTGGTGGTGGGAATCGGCTACGCCGTCGCGTTCTATTTCCTGTCGCTGGTGCTGAAGACCGTGCCGGTAGGCGTGGCTTATGCCATCTGGTCGGGGGTCGGCATCGTGCTGATCGCAACCATCGGCTGGATCGTGCTGAAGCAGCCGCTGGACGCGGCGGCCATGCTCGGCATTGGCCTGATCGTGGCTGGCGTGGCGGTGATCCAGCTGTTCTCGAAATCCGCCGCCCACTGAGGGCAACGTCGCGGAAACGGCGGCGCCAATGGGCTATGCTCCATACCCTAGCGCACTGATCCCCGGGAGAGATCGATGAACGCCACCGCAGAACGCCCCATCGACCGTTTCTTCGCCAGCTATTCGGCCGACCACCAGAACGAGACCAACCAGCTGATCCATGTGTTCGCGGTGCCGCTGATCCTGTGGTCGGTGGTCGCGCTGATCTGGTGCATCCCGGTGTTCGGCACCCTGTTCAAGAGCGGGGTCTGGGCCGCGCTGGCGATGTTCGCCACCTGGATGTTCTACAACCGCCTGTCCCGGCCGATCGGCTACGGCATGCTCGCGATCTTCTTCACCATGGCCTGCCTCTGCCGCCTCATCGAGCAGACCTTCGGCGTGCAGACGCTGCTGTACGTGGCCATCGCGGTATTCGTGCTCGCCTGGATCGCGCAGTTCATCGGCCACAGCAAGCTGTACGAAGGCAAGAAGCCCAGCTTCTTCACCGACCTCACCTACCTGCTGATCGGCCCCATCTGGGTGCTGTCCAAGTTCTATCGCAAGATGGGCTGGAAGTACTGACCGTTGTAGATACGGGCTTGCACCGATCTACGAGGAAAACATCGCAGTCGTGGGATTGAACGCGCGCGGCGCGTAACCGAAATCCCTCCACGCCGGCTCCGCGTCGAACACCAGGTCCTCGCGCATCCGCGCCACCGCTGCGTCGTTCAGGCCCTGCATCCTGCCGAACCGCCTCGCGCCCGACAGCATCAACTTGAACAGCGGCGCCGGCGCCCGGACCAATCGCGCCGGTGGCTGCAACGACGCCAGCGTGCGTTCCACCATCTGCGCATACCCTAGCGCCTCGCCGCCGGGCAGCGCATAACTGCGGCCCCCGGTCGCGTCGGCATCCACCACCGCCAGCGCGGCGTCGGCGAGGTCGTCCACATGCACGGGCTGGCGCAAGCCGTTGGCGTCGCGCGGCAGGACGAAGAAGCCGGTGCGCTGCGCCATCAGTGCGATCTGGGTGAGCGTGCGGTCGCGTGCGGCGCCATAGACCAGCGTCGGTCGCAGCACGGTGGCCTTGGCCTGAAGGTCGCGTGCGGTGGCGAATATCCGCGATTCCGCATCGCGCAACCTGCTGGCCACATCGCGTTCGTGAGCGTCAGCGGAATCCTGCTTGGTCTCAAGGCTGGTCGAACCGAACGCGACCACCCGCGACCCGGGTATGTGCGTGCCGGCGTACCAGTGCGAGAACAGATCCAGCGGGCCGAGACTGAAGATCGCATCGACCCGTGAGGGCAAACCATGGACCTGATGCAGATCGCCGATCAGCCAGTTCAGAGGATCACGTTGTTCATGCACAGTGCGCGAAACCGCCCACACACGCCAACCGTTCGCCAGCAATCGCTCGACCACCGGCACTCCGATCTGCCCGGTAGCGCCGAACACCAGCGCGGTGCGCATTCAGTGCGCGCCGGGCTTCAGGCTGATCCGCAGCCACACCCAGCCGACCAGCGCCGACACCACCGACGCGCACAACACGCCGAGCACCGAGGCTTCACCCAACTCCCCGCCGATCGCCGCGAAGGCGAGGTTGGAGATGAACAGGCTCATGGTGAAACCGACGCCGCACAACATGCCCAGGCCGATCATCGCCTTCAGGTCCATGCCCTCCGGGAAACGTGCGACGCCGCTGGCGCGCGCGAGCAGCGCGACCGCGACGATGCCCACCGGCTTGCCCAGCACCAGGCCCAGGACGATGCCCAACGGCACCGGCGCCAGCACGTCGCCCATCTGCAGGTCGCCCAGGGCCAGGCCCGCGTTGGTGAAGGCGAACAGCGGCAGGACCAGGTACGCGACCCAGGGATGCAGGGTGTGTTCGAGGGATTCCAGCGGCGAAGGCGCATCGGCGGTCTTGCCGCGCAGCGGGATCAGCAATCCGGTGGCCACGCCCGCCAGTGTCGCGTGCACGCCCGATTTCAATACGAAGTACCAGACCACCACACCGAGCAGCAGGTAAGGCCACAGGCCGGTCACGCCACGCCGGTTGAGCAGCAGCATCAGGCCGAGACCGGCGCCGGCCCAGGCCAGCATGCCGATGTCGAGTTCGTGAGTGTAGAAAATGGCGATGATCAGGATCGCGACCAGATCGTCGACCACCGCGATCGTGGACAACAGCAGCTTCATGCCCAATGGCACGCGCGACCCGAGCAGCGCGAGGATGCCCAGCGCGAAGGCGATGTCGGTCGCGGTCGG
>JAKFDG010000502.1:0-5173 GCA_036677285.1 Pseudoxanthomonas sp. | reverse complement strand
CTCTCGATGCCGGCACGGATGCCGGTAACGGTCACGGTCTCGAGTTCGGTGGTTTCATCGTTGCTGGTTTGCGCTGCCTCGGCCTGCGTCTTCTCATCGGCGGTTTCTTCAGCCGATTGTGCATAGGCAACCGTCGCACTCAACGTCATTGCGGACGCCAGCGCCACACTCAGCAGATTACGCTTGAGCTTAACCATCTCCCCTCCACTCCCATGGTTGGTTTTTCAGTTTTACCGGGGCTGCTGCGGCATCTCTTCGGATGCGCGCACCGGACCCGCGCGTCCGGAGGCGCGGCCCGCCCCCGATTCGTGCGGCAATGGTAGTCGTCGTTATCCCTGCATAACTTTTTCTGCATACGTATTCATGCAACCCGGCTGCAAGGCACCGCAATGCCTGTAATCCTTGTCGATTGCGGAAGCCTCACATGCGGGCAGCGCAGGCCCTATCCGAAGGACCCGCCGCGCATGTGCGCGCTGCTCTCCGGCGCATCGATGTAACCGTTTGCACGCTCCTGCGGGTGCGTCTGCGGCCGAAATGCTGCAACGCAAGAAAGGATCGGCGAGGAGCCCCAACACGATTTTCCAAACTGTACGTGTTCGCCCGCGCGTCAACGGATCTCGGCGTAGAAAACGCCCCGTGCGGGCAATCGCAGGATGCCGCCTTCGACATGGCCCTCCGCCAGACCGTGGCCACCGATGGCCTGCGCATGGATGTCGCCGGGAATTGCCCATTCCACCGCTTCCGCGGACAAGTTGAATGCCACCAGCAGGCGCTGGCCGTTGAAGCCGCGGGTGAACGCGAGCACCGGTTCGGTCGTATCGAGGAAACGGATGTCGCCCCACTGCAGCGCCGGCATGGTCTTGCGCCAGCGCAGGAATCCGCGCGCGGCGTTGAGCGTCGATGCCGGATCGCGCTCCTGTCGTTCGACCGCCAGCGCACGATGCGCATCGGCGATCGGCAGCCATGGCCGTCCGGAGGTGAAGCCCGCCTGCTCGCCGTCCGTCCACGGCATCGGCGTGCGGCAGCCGTCGCGACCCTTGAAGCTGGGCCAGAAGGTCTTGCCGTACGGGTCCTGCAGCGCTTCGTAGGGAACGTCGGCTTCGCCCAGGCCGAGTTCCTCGCCCTGGTACAGGCACACCGAACCGCGTAGCGAGCACACCAGCGCGACCAGTTGCTTGGCGAACTTATCCGTCGCCGTGGTCCCGTTCCAGCGGGTCACCGCACGTTGCACATCGTGGTTGGAGATCGCCCAGCATGGCCAGCCATCAGCCATCTTCGCTTCAAGGGCCTCGGCGGTGCTGCGGATATAAGCAGCGGAAAAATCGTCGGTCAGCAGCTCGAAGCTGTAACCCATGTGCAGGCGCCGGTCGTTGACGTATTCGCCCATCGTGGCCAGCGAATCCTCGGACGAGATTTCGCCCAGCGTGGTCGCGCCCGGATATCGGTCGAGCAGCTTGCGCAGGTCTTCCAGGAAAACGAGGTTCTCGGGCTGGGTGTTGTTGTAGTGGTGGTACTGGAACGCGTACGGGTTGTCGGGGCTGAAGCCGCGTCCCACGCGCTGGTCCGCCGGCTTGGGCGGGTTGTCGCGCAACTGCGCGTCGTGGAAGCAGAAATTGATCGCATCCAGGCGCAGGCCGTCCACGCCCTTGTCCAGCCAGAATTTCACGTTCTCCAGCGTGGCCTGCTGCACCGCGGGATTGTGGAAGTTGAGGTCGGGCTGCGAGGACAGGAAGTTGTGCAGGTAGTACTGGCCGCGCCGCGGCTCCCAGCGCCAGGCCACGCCGCCGAACAGCGACATCCAGTTGTTGGGTGGGGTGCCGTCGGGCTTGGCGTCGGCCCACACGTACCAGTCGGCTTTCGGGTTGTCGCGGCTCTCGCGGCTTTCCCTGAACCATTCGTGCTCGACCGAGCAGTGGCTCAGCACCTGGTCGATCATCACCCGGATGCCCAGGTCGTGCGCCCGGGCCAGCAGGCGGTCGAAATCACCGAGCGTTCCGAACAGCGGATCGACATCGCGGTAGTCGGCGATGTCGTAGCCGAAATCGGCCATCGGCGACTTGAAGAACGGCGAGATCCAGATCGCGTCCACGCCCAGGCTGCCGATGTAATCCAGCTTTTCGATGATGCCGGGCAGGTCGCCGATACCATCGCCGTTGGTATCCATGAAGCTGCGCGGGTAGATCTGGTAGATCACCGCGCCACGCCACCAACTGTTCGTCGTCATCCGCTTCCCCGAACCTGAAATCGCGCGCCCGTCCGGCGTGCGCAACGGGCGCCACTATTCCATGCCGCGCACCCGGGCGTGTTCGCGTTGTCGTCGCGCTGGTGATGAATACGTATGCAGTGCAATCGGCTGCGACGTGGCCATCGAGGCCGCAGTGTCTGCCAGGGACCCGTTGAAGTATTCGATATTGGCTTCAATACAGGGGTTTCCTTGGATTCCGCATCCGAAGCCGGATCATGCGCGGCGCGACAGCGATGCAGCGGAATGTTTGCAGTGCAGCATGGTTTCCGCTGCGAATGCCTGCAACATGCTGAAGGTCATGATCGACGCATAACTTGGGAACACGGGGAATGAGCGCATCGGGTACGAACAGGAAACCGCAACTGTCGTTCTGGCAGATCTGGAACATGTGTTTCGGCTTCCTCGGGATCCAGTTCGGGTTCGCGCTGCAGAACGCCAACGTCAGTCGCATCTTCCAGACCCTGGGCGCGGAGATAGACGACATCCCGATGCTGTGGATCGCCGCGCCGCTGACCGGGCTGATCGTGCAGCCGATCGTGGGCTACTTCTCAGACCGCACCTGGAACCGGCTGGGGCGGCGGCGTCCGTATTTCCTGTTCGGGGCGATCTTCGCGACCCTGGCGCTGTTCTTCATGCCCAACTCGCCGACGCTGTGGATCGCGGCCGGCACGCTGTGGATCCTGGACGCGTCGATCAACATCTCGATGGAGCCGTTCCGCGCCTTCGTCGGCGACCAGCTACCTCCCGTGCAGCGCCCCGCCGGCTATGCGATGCAGAGCTTCTTCATCGGCGTCGGGTCGGTGGTGGCAAGCATGCTGCCGTGGCTGCTGGCCAAGGTCGGCGTAGGTAATACGGCAGGACCTGGCGAGATTCCCGACACTGTGCGCTATGCCTTCTACTTTGGCGGCGCGGTGCTGCTGCTCGCGGTCGGCTGGACCGTGTTGCGCACCCGCGAATATCCTCCGGAAACACTGGAGTCATACGACCAGGCGCGCGAACCTGAGCCGCCCGCTCGCACCACCGGCAACCGCGCCGCATTCGGCCTGGCCTGGCTGCTGGCCGGCGCCTTGGGAATCCTCGCCATCCTGCATTACCAGCTCGACAAGCAGTTGTTCGTGCTGTCTGGAATGCTGATCGCCTATGGCATCGCACTGATGCTGGCCGGCGTGGCCCGCCCGCAGGGCATGTTCGGCACCATCATGCGCGACCTGCACGACATGCCGGGCACCATGCGCCAGCTCGCCGTGGTCCAGTTCTTTTCGTGGTTCGCGCTCTTCGCGATGTGGATCTACACCACCTCGGCGGTCACCCAGGTGCATTACGGGAGCAGCGACACCGCTTCTGTCGCCTACAACGACGGGGCGAACTGGGTAGGCGTGCTGTTCGCGGCCTACAACGCCTTTGCCGCGATCGCGGCGATGGTGATCCCGTGGATGGTGCGCCGCTTCGGCCTGCGCGTGAGCCATCTGATCAACGTGGGCCTGGGCGGCCTCGGCTTCCTGTCCTTCCTGGTGATCCGCGATCCGCAGTGGCTGCTGTTGTCGATGGTCGGAGTGGGCTTCGCCTGGGCCTCGATCCTGTCGCTGCCTTACGCCCTGCTGTCGGACAGCCTGCCGGCGAAGAAGATGGGCATCTACATGGGCATCTTCAATTTCTTCATCGTGATCCCGCAGCTGGTGGCCGCCAGCATCCTCGGCTTCCTGCTGAAGACCTTCCTGGGCAACCAGCCGATCTACGCACTGGTGATCGGTGGGGTCAGCCTGTTCATCGCCGGTCTGTGCGTATTGCGTGTGCGTGAGCCCGATGTTGCGGAGGCGACTGTATGAAGCGTGCCCGTTCCGTCCTCGCGCTGCAGGCAAGCGCCCTGCTCTGCGCCGGACTCGTCGCGACCACCGACGGTCATGCGGCTTCTTCCGACGATTTCTACGGCACCACCGAACCCTTCGCCAGCGAAGCGATCTACTTCGTGATGACCGACCGCTTCGTCAATGGCGATCCGTCCAACGACCAGCGCGATCAGGGCGGCGAGCACCGCAGCTTCGACCTGCCGGTGCCGAATGCGCCTGAGGGCGAGAGCGACAACGTCGGTTACCTCGGCGGCGACTTCAAGGGCATCGTCGACAACGCCGACTACATCCGCGACATGGGCTTCACCTCGGTGTGGGTGACGCCGATCGTCGACAACCCCGACCAGGCCTTCAGCGGCGGCAAGCCGGTGACCTGGGGCGGCTTCTGGACCGACCAGGGCAAGACCGGATACCACGGCTACTGGGGCGTGAACTTCTTTGAACTGGACGAGCACCTGCCCAGCAAAGGCCTGGATTTCGCCGATTTCACCCGCGCGATGAAGGCAAAGCAGCTGGACGTGGTGCTGGACATCGTCGGCAACCACGGCTCCCCCTCGTACACCATGCCAGCGGACCAGCCCAAGTTCGGCGAGGTCTACGACAGGGACCACAAGCTGCTGGCCGACCACCAGAACCTCGCCCCGGCCAAGCTCGACCCGAAGCACAACCCGCTGCATGCGTTCTACAACGCCCAGGGCGGGCTGGCCGAACTCTCCGACTTCGACGAGGATAATCCCGCAGTGCTGAATTACCTGACCAGCGCCTACGAACAATGGATCGAGCAGGGCGCAGCCGCGTTCCGGATAGATACCATCGGCTGGATGCCGCATCGCTTCTGGAAAGCGTTCGCCGACCGCATCCGCGCCAAACACCCGGGCTTCTTCATGTTCGGCGAGAACTTCAACTACGACGCCGCCACCATCGCCGGCCACACACTGCCGCGCAACGGCGGCATCAGCGTGCTGGATTTCCCGCTGCGGGCGAAACTGACCGAAGTGTTCGAGAAGAAAGGCAGCGACTTCGCCGAGCTGGAGAAGGCGCTGTACCTGGAAGACGGCCCCTACGCCAACCCATACGACCT
>JAKFDG010000501.1:0-1646 GCA_036677285.1 Pseudoxanthomonas sp. | reverse complement strand
GGAGTTCGAAGACACGGAGCGCCATACCAGCGTCCAGGGCTACATCCACGTGCGCGCCAACTTCGAGCTGGTGATCGACAACCTGCTCGACCTGAGCCACGCCGAGTTCCTCCACCCCTACCTCGCCACCGAGGGCTTCAACCGACGTACCCAGTATTCGATGGAGCAGCAGGGCAACACGGTGGTGGCGCGCAACTGGCGCCCGAGCGAACCCATCAGCCAACTGTTCGCCCTGGCCTACGGCGAGGGTGCACCGAGCAACGTCGATCACCTGTCCGTGGTGATCTGGGAAGCGCCATCCACCATCCGCCTGGACATCGGCGTTACGCGGCCGGGGCGGCCGGCTGCCGAGGGGCCCAGTTCCTATCAGGCGCACCTGTTGACGCCCGAGACCGCGCACACCAGCCACCTGTTCTGGAAGTGGGCACGCGATTTCCAGATCGATGACCAAGAGCTCTCGGTGCGGCTTCAGGCCAGCCTGCAGCAGGCCTTCGAGACGGAGGACGAGCCGATGATCGAAGCCCAGTCGCGCTACATGGCGGGCCGCCAGTTGGACGAACTCAAGCCGGTGCTGCTGCCCACCGATTCGGCCGCCTTGCGCGCACGGCGCGTGTTGCGCCAACTGATCGACCAGCAGGTGGCGTCATGATCGAGGTAGTTGTCAGCCAACGGTGCAGCGAAGCCCAGGACATCTGCAGCTTCGAACTGGCGGCCGTGGACGGCTCGCCGCTGCCGCCCTTCGAGCCTGGGGCGCACATCGATGTGCATTTGCCCAACGGCCTGATCCGCCAGTATTCGCTGTGCCCGGGGTCGGAGCAGGAGGGCCGCTACCTGATCGCGGTGCTGCTGGAGCCGGCCTCGCGCGGCGGTTCGGCGGCGATGCACAGGCTGCAGGTCGGCGATCGGCTGCATATTGGCGCCCCGCGCAACCATTTCCCGTTGCAGGCCGACGCGCAGCGCTCGCTCCTGCTGGCCGGCGGTATCGGCATCACCCCCTTGCTGGCGATGGCCGAGCATCTGGCTGCCCGCGGCGCGGACTTCGCCTTGCACTACGGGGCCCGCTCGGCCGGACGCATGGCGTTCGCCAACTGGCTGCGCCAGGAAGCGCTGGCGGCCCAGGTGCACTTGCACTTGGACGACGGCGCGGCCGAGCAGAAGCTGGTGCTGGACCAGGCCCTGGGGCCGGTCACGCCGGGCAGCCATATCTATGTCTGCGGTCCCGGCGGCTTCATGGACTGGGTGCTGGATGGCGCGCGGCGCGCCGGCTGGCCCGAGCAGCAGCTGCACCGCGAATACTTCGCCGCACCCACCCGCGCCCAGGACGCGGAGGACGAGGCATTCCAGATCCAGATCGGCCACGGCGGTGCCATCCACACGGTGCCAACCGGGTGCAACGTGATCGAGGTGCTGAGCGAGCACGGGATCGAGATCCCGGTGTCGTGCGAACAGGGCGTTTGCGGGACCTGCGTGACCCGCGTGCTGCAGGGCCAGCCCGACCACCGCGACAGCTTCCTCACCGAGCAGGAGCGCTCGGCCAACGACTGCTTCACCCCGTGCTGTTCCAGAGCGCGCTCGCCACTGCTGGTGCTCGATCTCTGAGCCCTGCCCTCTCGTCTATCGAACCCGACTTCAGGAAGACTGCTATG
>JAKFDG010000500.1:0-11115 GCA_036677285.1 Pseudoxanthomonas sp. | reverse complement strand
GGAATGGACGCCCCCGCGGTCATCGTGTATTAAATCCGCTCCCCCGGCGGATGTGCTGCATGCAGATCGGCAAAGACACCACGATTCGTTTGATGATTGTCGACGACAGCGGCGAAGACGCCGAAGCCGTCGTCAGCGCGTTCCGCAACGGCGGCATCGCCATCCGGCCGCTCAGGCCACTCAATACCGACGAGCTTGCCGGCATGCTGGCCTCGCAGCCGATCGACCTGGTGCTGGCAGCCAAGTCCGCGCGCGCGATCTCGCTGGAAGCGGTGCTGGCACAGGTGGATGCCAGCGGCAAGGACATCCCGGTCATCGCCCTGGTCGATGCCATAGACGAGGCCGCACTGGTCAGCGACCTGGCCAACGGCGCGCGCGCGGTGGCTTTGCGCGGCCGCAACGACCACCTGCTGACCGTGCTGCAGTCGGAATGGGCGGACCTGGAGGCGCGCCGCGCCCTGCGCCGTCTCGAGGGCCAGCTGCGCGAGACCGAGCGCCGCTGCGATGCCCTGATCGCTTCCTCGCGCGACCCCATCGCCTACATCCATGAAGGCATGCACATCCGCGCCAACGACGCCTACCTGGAGATGTTCGGCTTCGAATCCTTCGACGATGTCGAAGGCCTGTCGTTGCTGGACCTGGTGGCGCCGCAATACGTCAGCGACTTCAAACTGCTGCTGAAGAAACTGGGAAAGGGCGAGGCCCCGCCGCGGTTCGAGCTGGAAGCGCGCTCGCTGGATGGACAGAGTTTCCCGGCCACCCTGGAATTCACCACCGCCACCTATGAGGGCGAATCCTGCGTGCAGGTGGTGTTCCGCCGCCGCGAAGAGTTCGATCCGGAACTGGCACGCGAGGTCGAGGACCTGCGCCAGCGCGACATGGTTACCGGCCTGCTCAACCGCACGACCTTCCTGCGTGCGCTGGAGGATGCGGTCAGCCAGGCCGCGCGCGGTGAAGACCAGTGTGCGCTGCTGCTGCTGGAACCCGACCACCACCAGCGCCTGCTGCAGGACTTCGGCCTGGACTCGGCCGACGCGCTGATCGCGGCATTGGCCTCACGCCTGAGCGAGACCCTGGACAGCGGCGCCACGGCTGCGCGCTTCGGTGAACGCAGCTTCGCGGTGCTGTTGAAAGGCAACCACGCGCGAACTGCGGCCGTGGCCGAAAGCCTGCGCGTCGCCTATGCCTCGCACGTGTTCAACGTGGGCGAGCGCTCGGCGGCCATCACCGCCAGCATCGGCGGCGTACAGATCGGCGAGAAGATCGCCACTCTTGGCCAGGTGCTGACCCGCGCCAATGACAGCCTGCAGACGGCGACCGCCCTGGGCGGCAACCGCGCCGAGATCTTCGACCCAGGCGCGGTCGATCGAGTCGAGGAAGAACGCGTACAGAACTGGATCGACCTCCTGCGCGAGGCATTGGACGGCGGCGGCTTCGCCCTCCACTACCAACCCGTGGTCAGCCTGCAAGGCGAAACCGGAGAGTTCTACGAAACGCTGCTGCGGCTGGAAAGCAGCGGCGAAATGGTCACCCCGCAGTCGTTCCTGGGAATCGCCGAGGACAACGGCCTGCTGGACGCCATCGACCGCTGGGTGGTGCAACGGGCGATCGAAGTCATCGGCGAGCGCAACCGCACCGGCCACGACACCCGGCTTCTGGTCAAGGTCAGCCCCGCCTCGTTCGCCGACGATCGCCTGCTGCTGCTGATCGGGCAGCAACTGGCGGCGCACAACGTTCCCGGTGACCGGTTGTGGCTGGAAACCCCGGAAGCCAAGGTGTTCACCCACCTGCGCCAGGCCCAGGCGTTCCTCGCCGGCGCCTCGCGCCTGGGTTGCAAGGTGGGGCTGGAAAAGTTCGGGTCCGGGCTGGATTCATTCCAGTTGCTGGCCCATTTCCAGCCTTCCTTCCTCAAGATCGATCGCAGCTTCACCGAGGAGCTGGCGAAGATGCCAGAACACCAGCAGAAGGTCCGCGACATCGCCGCGCGCGCGCAGGCCGAAGGCATCCCCACCATCGCCGAATACGTGCAGGATGCGGCGACGATGAGTTTCCTGTTCAGCGCCAGCGTCGACCACGTGCAGGGCTACTTCCTGGCCGCACCCGCTGCCTCGATGAATTACGACTTCTCCTGAGCAGTTGCGCCGAACCAACAAAAAGCCCGCCGGATGGCGGGCTTTTTTTCGTCGCGCGGATCGCAGGATTCAACGCACCGTCGCACCCTGGTTGCGCAACGCCGCGATGCGCTGGTCCATCGGCGGATGGCTGAGGAACAGTTTCTTGAGTCCATGCCCGATGCCGCCGGCGATGCCGAATGCCTCCACCTGGGCGGGCAGCGTGCTCGGCCGGTGGTTGGCGGACAGGCGTTCCAGCGCGGCGATCATCTTCTCGCGTCCCGCCAGCGAGGCGCCGCCTGCGTCGGCGCGGAATTCGCGGCGACGCGAGAACCACATGGCGATCATCGTCGCGAACAGGCCCAGCACCATCTCCAGCACCATCACGATGATGAAGTAGGCGAAGCCGGGGCCGCGGCTGTCTCGATTGCCGGAGATGTAGCTGTCGATGATGCCGCCGACCACGCGCGCCAGGACGATCACGAACGTATTTAGCACGCCCTGCAACAGCGCCATGGTGACCATGTCGCCATTGGCAACGTGGCTGACTTCGTGGCCCAGCACCGCCTCGGCCTCGTCGCGATTCATCGCCCGCAGCAGGCCCGTGGACACCGCCACCAGGGCGTTGTTGCGGTTGGCGCCGGTGGCGAAGGCATTGATTTCAGGCGCATCGTAGACCGCGACCTCGGGCATTCCGATCCCAGCCGCCTGCGCCTGGCGCTGCACCGTGGACAGCAGCCACTGCTCGCCTTCGTTGCGCGGCTGGGCGATGACCTGGGCGCCGGTGGCCCGCTTGGCCATGGTCTTGGACAGCAGCAGCGAGATGATCGACCCGCCGAAGCCGAAAATCGCCGCCATCACCAGCAGACCGCTCATCTGGTTGGGATGCACGCCGAGCAACGACATGACGATACCGGCCAGCACCATCACGGCCAGGTTGGTGGCGAGGAACAGGGCAATTCGGTTGAACACGGCAACGCTCCAGGAGAATCGGCATGCAGGCGCGACTGCCCGCATCGAAGCCGATCTGCGGTTGCTGGCAGTTGAATTCAAGCGCATTGCTGACCGACGATTCAGTTTTCCCGATACTGGCGCGCATGCCCGACCTTCCCTCCTACCGTGGGCGTTTCGCCCCATCGCCGACCGGGCCACTGCATTTCGGTTCGCTGCTGGCAGCGTTTGGCAGCTGGCTGCTCGCCCGGCATGCCGGCGGCGAATGGTGGGTGCGGGTGGAAGACCTCGACCCGCCACGCGAAGTCGCCGGGGCCGCCGACCAACAACTTGCCACTCTGTCCGCCTTCGGCCTGCAATCCGATGGCCCGGTGGAATGGCAGAGCCGGCGTTCGGATCTATATGAGGCCGCGATCGATCGCCTGCTCGCCGACGGCCAGGCCTTCGCCTGCCATTGCAGCCGCGGCGAGCTGGCCACGGTGGGTGGCATCCATCGCGAGTGCGTAGCGAGAACGCGACGCCCCGGCCGCAGCCAAGGTCCGGCCATACGCCTGCGCGTTGCCGATGGCGCCACGATCGGATTTGCGGACGGGCTGCAAGGCAACGTCATCCAGGACGTGTCATCCGAGGTGGGTGATTTCGTGCTGAAGCGCGCCGACGGCCTGTGGGCCTACCAACTGGCGGTGGTGGTCGACGATGCCGCACAAGGCATGACCGATATCGTGCGTGGCGCCGACCTGCTGGATTCCACGCCACGCCAGATCCTGCTGCAACGCGCGCTGGGCCTGCCCACGCCACGCTACCTGCACCTGCCACTGATCGTGGACGAAAACGGCCACAAGCTGTCCAAGTCCAGCGCCGCCGTGCCAGTGGATGCCGATGCCCCGCTGCCCTCATTGCGCGTCGCCTGGCAAGCGTTGGGACAGGATCCCATGGCATTGCGCCAAGGCATTGACGTGGCCACCACGCTGGACGCGGCGAGCCGGGCGTTCGACCCCGCGCAGCTACCCCGCATGGCCTCGTTGCCGCTCGCTGCAGCGCACAACATGACTGTAGTGAACGCTGTCTAGAATCCTTGCAGACCATCGCCTCGCGGTGGATAAAGGAAGTCCCCATGACAGCACGCGTCGCACTGGTGACCGGAGGTACCGGAGGTATCGGTACCGCCATCTGCAAGAAACTGGCCGACATGGGCCACAAAGTGGCCACCAACTACCGCAACGAGGAAAAGACCCTCGTCTGGCAGCAGCAGATGCGCGACCAGGGCTACGACATCGCCATCGTCAAGGGCGATGTCTCTTCGCCCGAGGAAGCCGAGACACTGGTGCGCGAGGTCGAGTCGAAACTCGGTCCGGTCGATATCCTGGTCAACAACGCCGGCATCACCCGCGACACCACCTTCCACCGCATGTCCCCGCAACAATGGGGCGAAGTCATCAACACCAACCTCAACTCGGTGTTCAACATGACCCGTCCGGTGATCGAGGGCATGCGCGAGCGCAAGTGGGGCCGGGTAATCCAGATCAGCTCGATCAACGGCCAGAAGGGCCAGTACGGCCAGGCCAATTACGCCGCGGCCAAGGCCGGCATGCACGGCTTCACCATTTCCCTGGCGCAGGAAAATGCGAAATTCGGCATCACCGTCAACACCGTCTCTCCGGGCTACATCGGCACCGACATGGTGATGGCCGTGCCCGAGGAAGTACGCAACAAGATCGTCGCGCAGATTCCCACCGGCCGCCTGGGCCGCCCGGAGGAAATCGCCTATGCGGTGTCGTTCTTCATTCCCGACGAGGCCAGCTGGATCACCGGGGCCAACCTGTCCGCCAACGGCGGCCAGTACATGGGTTGGTAACAACGGGTTCCTGGCCCTTGGTTGCTGGAGGAAGCAAAACCTGCTCCCGCCCACAATCAGGGAACCCGAAACACCCCCTGTCCAAATCTCCGGACAAGGCCGACTTTCCTGAACACGCCGCCGGCGCCCACCCCTGTTGCAAGCGCTGCTGCGCTGCGTCATGCTGCACGTCATTGGATTTAGAGTGATTGCTCAATGGCTGCGATCCGCATTATCAAGAAGTACCCGAACCGCCGTCTGTACGACACCGAGATCTCCAGCTACATCACTATCGAGGACGTGCGCCAATTGATCGTCGATGGCGAGGACTTCGAGGTTCGCGACGCCAAGACCGGTGACGACCTGACCCGCATCGTGCTGCTGCAGATCATCAGCGAGCAGGAACAGGACGGCGAGCCGATCCTCTCCACGCAGTTGCTCAGCCACATCATCCGTTTCTACGGCGATTCGCTGCAGGGCTTCATGGGCAATTACCTCGAGCGCAGCATGCAGCTCTTCATGGAGCAGCAACAGCAGTTCCGCCAGCAGATGGGCGGCATGCTCGGGCAGACGCCGTGGACCATGATGAACCAGCTGACCGAACGCAACATGGAGTTGTGGCAGGAATTCCAGCGCAACCTCAGCGGTGCAGGCCTCGGCCGGCCGACGGTCAAGCCGGAAGCGCCACAACGCGACGCACCCAAGTCGCGCGTACGCTGATCCGCATCTTTCGCAAACCCGGGCCCGCACATCGCTGTGCGGGCTTTTTAATGCATGCCCATGGGGGAACTGGAACATGACCAAGCGCGTAGCCGTCGTCACCGGCGGCATCGGTGGTTTGGGTACCGACATTTGCAAGGCGCTGGCGCAGGCAGGCCGGACCGTGATCGCGGTGGACCTGGATTCGCGCGCAGAGCGCATCGCCGGCTTCGGGCGTGATGTCGAGGGCTACGACATCCATTTCGCCGCCTCCAACGTCGCCGATTACGAGGATTGCGGTGCCCTGGTACGGGGCATCGAACAACGGCACGGCTCGCTCGATATCCTGGTCAACAACGCCGGCATCACCCGCGATTCAACCCTGCGCAAGATGGGGCGTGCGCAATGGGACGCGGTGCTGGACGTGAACCTGGGCAGCGCCTTCAACCTGTGCGGTCATGCGGTGGCGGGCATGCAGGCGCGCGGCTTCGGGCGCGTGGTCAACATCAGTTCGGTCAGCGGGCAGACCGGGAATTTCGGCCAGACCAATTACGCGGCGGCCAAGGCCGGGCTGCACGGGTTCACCATGTCGCTAGCGCGCGAAGTGGCCACCAAGGGCATCACCGTCAACAGCATCTCGCCGGGCTACATAGAGACTGCGATGACCGGGGCGATGCCGGTGGAAATACAGGCGAAGATCACCGCTTCCATCCCTGCCGGCCGCATGGGCCAGCCCAGAGACATCGCTCGTACCGTCGCCTTTCTCACCGATGACGCCGCCGATTACATCACCGGCGCGAACATCCCGGTGAATGGCGGATTGTTCATGAGTTTCTAAGGACGCTAGGGTTTCGGCGTCGCCTGCTTGCGCAGGTATGCTGCCAATCCGCCCAACTGCAATCCCTGCACCTGATCGACGATCGGGACGAACTTGGTCAGGTCGTCCGGCGTGTAGCCGCCAGCTCGATACCACAGGGTAATGCGGGTGCCGCCCTTTTCTTCAACGAATCGCCATTCCAGCGCGCCGTTCAGACCCATGCCCTGCAACGGACCCAGTCCGCCGGTCATGCGCATCAGCTTGCCGGGGTCCACGAAGGCCACGCTCATGTGCCAGGCCTGCTGCGCGCCATTGATCTCACAGAAGCAGCCGCCCACTTTTTCCGAAATGGAGAGCTTCGACGCATCTCCCCACCAGCTGTGATCTGCCGGCCACCATTTGCCCACGTCGTTGACGAAGGCCTTCCACGAAGTCTGCGGATCCGCCGGTACCCATTCCGAGTTTTCGATGGTGAACCCGTTGGGCGCCTGATCCTTGACCGCAGCCTGCGCTGAGGGCGCCCATGAAGTTACGGCGATCAGCGCGGTCAAGCCGTACGCGAAGCCCTTCATTGCGCACCTGCCTCTTTGCAGAACTTCTGCCGGTATTCCATCGCCTTGGGCATCAGCGCGTTGAGGTTCTGGATGCGCGTACCGGGATTGGGATGGGTGGAGGAAAATTCCGGCGGCGCCTGCCCGCCACTCGCTTCGCTCATGCGCTCCCACAGCGGCACCGCTTCCTGTGGATTGAAGCAGGCGGCGGCTGCCAGCATCAGGCCCACTTCATCGGCCTGGGTTTCATGGCCACGCGCATAGGGCAGCAAGTAACCGTATCCCATCGCCGCCATCACCATCTGTTGTTGCGACGGGTCCATGCCGCTCATGGCGCCGGCCATCTGCCCGATCTGGGTCAGTTTCTGCTGCGACATCCGTTGCGCGCCATGGCGCAGCAGCGCATGGGCGATTTCATGGCCCATCACCACCGCCACGGCGTCGGCATTTTGCGCCACGGGGAGCAACCCGGTGTAAACCGCCATTTTTCCGCCCGGCAGGCAGAAGGCATTGGCCTCGTCGGACTGAATGACATTGACGTCCCATTCGAACTCGCGCGCGAAATGCTGCGGCTGCAGGCCATGCTCCGCAGCGAGCGCGGATTCAACCACGTCCACTTTGGCTACCAGCCGCTTGGCGATTTCGCGGACCTGCTGGGCCACCTGTGAATTGGGATCGATCGGGCGTTCTTGCGACAGGATTTCCTGATATGCCTGCAGGCCCAGCGCCTTTTCTTCGTCGATGCTGATCGAATCGTCGATCAGCACCTTCTCGCCGGTGTAGGGATCCTCGACCCGGTTGGAAAACCAGTAGAAGGCGGCATAACCGGCGAAAGCCAAGAGCACCCACCAGCGGACGTTGCCGAACAGCCCGCGCCCCCGTGGTGCGCCCTGCTGCTGTTCCCGGCCTTGGCCGAACGGATCGTTCCTCATTTCCCTCTCCTGTTCAGATGCCACCCACCACGCGAAAACCCACCCGCGCATTAGTCATATCCGAATCCGACGCCGAACGCCATGCCGCGCGCGCCTGGGTGGGCGAACTGGCCCAGGAACCACCGCGCACCACGCGCGACCGGCAGCCCGGATTGAACCACGCCGCACCGTCGGCCGGTGCGCGGCGGTAGCTGGCATGCCAGCAGTCGGCCACCCACTCGCTGACATTGCTGCCCAGGTCGTACAGGCCCCATCGGTTCGGCAGGTAACTGCCGCCCGGCGCCGGTCCCCAGTAACCGTCGCCATAGCCGACGAAGGCATTGTTCCAGTTCCGCCCACTGGGCGAGGTGTCGTTGCCGCCGGTCAGGTTGCCGAAGCGCGCGGGTGGCACGCCATTGCCCCACGGATAGCGGCCCAGTGCGCCCCCTCGCAATGCATATTCGAACTCCGCCTCGCTGGGCAGCCGATAGCTGCGGCCGGTCTGTTCAGAGAGCCACTCGGCATAGGCTTCGGCATCGCGCACGCTTACGTGCAGCACGGGCAGGCTGTCGGCGGCCCGGGCCCCAGCGTAATCCGACTGCCAGTCGACCCCGTTGCGGCGCACGAAATTACCGCTGCGCTCGTCATACACGATGGAGTGACCGCGGCGGGTGGCGCGCGGACGATACTGGGTAGCCTGCACGAAGCGCCGGAATTCCCCCACGGTGATGGCCCGGCGCGACATGGCGAAGCCACGGTCGAAGCGTACGTAATGCGCAGGCTTCTCCGCGTCCGACGCAGCCAGTTCGTTCTCCCCCGCTCCCATGCGGAAACCGCCATGCGGCACCACGATCATTTCCGGCGCTCGCCCGCCGTTGGCCAGCGGCTCGGTGAAAGCCTGGCCGGGCCGGAACAGGCCGTAATGGGTGGCCAGGTCGATGCGCTCGCGGAAATCTGCGGCGACCTTGTCGCCCGGATCAGCGATACGCAGGACTTCGGCCAGCATGACCCGCGCCGAACGCAGGCCGCGCAGGCTGGACAGGTCCTTGATGCCGTTGTCGCGCAAGGCGGCGATCCGGGCACTGCGGATGGCGGCGACGCGCTGCCTGGCATCTTCGATGGTCGACGGCCTGGTGCCGGATCGCGGACGTACCTCGGCCGCTGCTTCCAGCCAGCGCGAGGCGGCGGTGAAATCACTCGCCTCGGCAGCCACTTCGGCACGCCTGATCAAGGCGCTCTCCGTTGCCGCCAACCCCTGCAGCGCCCGCGCCTGTCCCGGTTCCAGCGCCAGCACGCCACGAAAGCCGGCCAGCGCGGTTTCGCCATCCTTGCCCAACTGTCCTGTACGCAGGGCGCGTTCGCCTGCGGCGTTCAATCGCCATAGCTGGTCGGCGACATCGACCCGGGCCAGATAGGCGATCGCCTTGGGACTGCCGGGCGCCAGCGCGCGTGCCACCGCAGCGATCTCGCCAGCCTGGCTCAGCGCGTCGGCATCCTCGCTGGCGCTGCGCAAGGCGGCATCGCCTTGCTTCAGCAGCGCCTGCAAGGCCTTGTCCAGGCCACTGGCGACCTGCTTGTCGTCGGGGGCCAATGCCCGCAATGCGAGGTATAGCGGAATCGCATCGCCGGCCTCGGCGTACAGGCGGCCCTGCGCCAGCGCCCGGGCGGCATTGCGTTTGCCTTCGGCAATGTCTTCCGGCTGCAGGTCCGGCTTGGGCGGTTGCCAGTTCAATGCCGCAGCGCCACTCTCGTCGCCACTGATGGTGATGCTGGGCAAGCGCGGATGCGTCGCCAGCCCGGCGGGCTTGGCGGCCTCGGCGAGCGGCTCGGGGGCACGCGTGCAAGCGCACAACAGCGCCAGTGCCGCCAGCAACGAGTACCGGGTCGCGTGCATTTTCCTCCACAATGGCCGCCCTGCGCGGGTGACCCGACGTTAGGCTATTGTCGCCCGACCGGGCAACCGATGCATTCACGTGGAGATTTCGTGCCCCTTTGGATTGATGACCCCGCCGCACTGAGTGCGCGCCTGCAAGACCCGCCCGCGTGGGTGGGGCTGGATACCGAGTTCGTTCGCGAACGCACTTACTGGCCACAACTGGCCCTGGTCCAACTGGCCATCGGCGAAGAGATCCTGCTGGTCGACCCGCTCGCCCCCGGCATCGCCGAGGCCCTGCGACCTCTGCTCGCTGATGCGTCCGTATTGAAAGTGATGCACAGCGCCAGCGAGGACCTGGTGGCGCTGTCGCACGATTGCGGGGTATTCCCTGCGCCGCTGTTCGATACCCAGATCGCCGCGGCGCTGGCGGGCATCGGGGGGGGCATGGGCTACCAGCGCCTGGTCCAGGAAATCACCGGCGTGGCATTGGCGAAGGGCGAAACCCGCTCCGACTGGTTGCGCCGCCCGCTCAGCGCCTCGCAGCTGGAATACGCCGCCGACGACGTCGTCCACCTCGGCGCGTTGCACCGGGAACTGGACGCGCGCCTGCACGCACTCGGCCGACGCGAATGGCAGCAACAGGATTGCGCGCGCATGCTGGCCAACGCCGCCAGTGACGAAGGCGATCGCTGGCCGCACCTGTCGATGCGCAGCGCGCAATTCCTCGATGCCGAAGCGCAAAGGCGCCTGTTGCGCCTGTTGCGTTGGCGCGACATGCAGGCACGCACCAGCGACAAGCCGCGCAGTTGGATCCTCGATAACGAACTGGCCACCAACGTGGCCCGCATGCCTCCCGCGGATCGCGCGGCGTTGCAGGCGCAACTCGATGCCCACCCCAAGGCCCCGCGCAAGCTGGGCGACGCGATCTGGCAGGCGCTCGCCACGCCGCTGGCCGACGAATCGGAAGCGCCGCTGGCGCGCAATGCCAGCAACGAGGACAAGAACGCCCTCAAGCGACTGCAGGAAGCGGTTTCCGCGCGCAGCGCAGAACTCGGCCTGCCCGATGGGCTACTGGCCTCGCGCCGCTATCTGGAAGTGCTGCAGGACACGGGCGCCTGGCCCACTGCCCTCGCCGGCTGGCGCCATGCGGAGCTTGAACCTTTGCTCTCGCCACTGCTGAATCCACAGGACTGAACGCCGCGCACTAGCATCGGCGGCCGGGTGGACGCTAAACTTCCGCCGTACCTGGGGCGGTAGCTCAGCTGGGAGAGCGCCACGTTCGCATCGTGGAGGTCAGGGGTTCGATCCCCCTCCGCTCCACCAGGTCAAAACAAAAAAGGGCTGCGGTTTCCCGCAGCCCTTTTT
>JAKFDG010000499.1:0-6362 GCA_036677285.1 Pseudoxanthomonas sp. | reverse complement strand
GGCGCCGCATGTGCAACACGCTTACCAGTGCTGGGCGCGGCAGCAGAAGGGGCATGTCATGGTCACCTTGGCCTATGCGGTATTCAGCCTGGCGGCTGCAATTCTGATGCTGGCAGCGGTGCACTGGCCGCAAACGGCAATCATCTGGGCTTGTTCGGCATGGTATGTGTTCGCTATTCTGGCTTGGACGCGTCTGCGCAAGGATGTTCGATTGGGTAAGGAAGCAAATCAGTGATTACGTCATGGCGTGAACGCATGGCCGCCTTCCTGCCACGGTTGACCGTGGTGGTGCACGACCTGTTCATGGTCTGGCTGTGTTGGCAGGGGTTGCACCACCTGCGCTACGCCATGCTGTCCGATCCGCCGCCATTCCCGTTGTGGTCGCCCGAGATCGCCATCATCCTGCTGGCTCAGGGACTGGTGTTCTGGCGGGTAGGCCTGTACCGGGGCCTATGGCGTTTCGCGAGCGTGCCCGACCTGTGGAATATCCTGAAAGCCGCCCTGCTCGGACTGCTGGCCGTAGCGCTTGGCCTGGTCCTCTACAACCGGATAGGTTCGGTTCCGCGTGCGGTGCTGGTGCTGTATCCGTTCGCTCTCGTGGGCGCGTTGGGCATGCCGCGCCTCCTATTCCGCGCGTGGAAGGACAACCAGAACACGGATCTCAAGAGCGGAGTCGCCCTACGGGTGCTGATCCTGGGTGCTGGCCGCGCAGGTGAAGCGCTGGTACGGGACCTGCGCCGCAGCGGCGCCTACCAACCGGTGGGTCTGCTGGACGACGCGGCCAAGCTGCACGGGACCAAGCTGCATGGCGTACCCATTCTGGGCGGTCTCCAAGACGCCGCCGGCATCGCCAAGGAAACGGCCGCCAAACTGATCGTGATAGCGATGCCATCGCTGGATGCGGCGAGCATGCAGCGGGTCGTGGCCATCTGCGAAAGCACCGGCCTGCCATTTCGCACCGTTCCGCGCCTGGTTGACGTGCTGGAAGGGCGATCCTTGCCAGGTGAGCTCAAAGAGGTCGCCATCGATGACCTGTTGGGTCGCAAGCCGGTCACGCCGGATTGGAAACTGATCCGCGGCTGGCTCGGTGGCCGAACCGTGCTGGTGACGGGAGCGGGCGGATCGATCGGTTCGGAACTCTGCCGGCAATGCGCGCGCCACGGCGCGCAGCGCATCGCTCTCCTGGAAATAGACGAGTTGGCGCTGACTACTGCGCACGCGGAGCTGAAACGTGCTTTCCCCGACCTCGAAGTGCTTTCAGTGCTCGGCAATTGCGGTGATGCGGCCGTTATCGGCCACGCACTGAAGATCGCCGAGCCAGACGCGGTGTTCCATGCCGCAGCCTACAAGCAGGTACCGTTGCTCGAGCAACAACTGCGCGAAGCGGTGCGCAATAACGTGCTGGCAACCGAGACGGTGGCCAGGGCCTGCCGCGAGGCGGATGTGGCCACCTTCGTCTTCATTTCCACCGACAAGGCGGTCGACCCGGTCAACGTACTCGGCGCCACGAAGCGCTTCGCCGAGATGGTCTGCCAGACCATGGACGACCGCAAATCGACCCGTTTCGTCACTGTGCGCTTCGGCAACGTGCTCGATTCCGCCGGTAGCGTGGTGCCGTTGTTCCGCGAGCAGATTCGCCTGGGTGGACCGGTCACGGTCACCGACCCCGAAGTGACGCGCTACTTCATGACCATCCCGGAAGCTTGCCAGCTGATCGTGCAGGCCGCCGCGGGTGCGGCCCATGCATCGATCTACACGCTGGACATGGGCGAGCCCGTGCCAATCAGGGTGCTCGCCGAGCAGATGATCCGTCTCGCCGGCAAGCAACCAGACAAGGACATCGCCATCATCTACACCGGACTGAGGCCGGGCGAAAAACTGCATGAGACGCTGTTCCATGCGGACGAGCTTTATCGCCCGACTTCGCACTCCAAGATCCTCGAGGCGCGCGCGCGCGATGCGTCGGTGGAGATCATCAACCGTGCCGTCACCTTGCTGCAGGCCGCTACTGCGGCGTACGACAACGAGGAATTGTCCCGGATCCTCCGCGCCACCATCCCTGAGTTTTCACCCGCGGATCAGGCCGAGAGCGCTGGCGCTACAATCGTGCAGTTCCCCGCGCGCGACGCCAGAAGGACACGATGACCCAACGCATACGCAAAGCCGTATTTCCGGTCGCGGGACTAGGAACCCGATTCCTCCCGGCAACCAAGACCGTCCCCAAGGAAATGCTTCCGATCATCGACAAGCCGCTGATCCAGTATGCGGTGGACGAGGCGGTGGAAGCCGGTTGCGATACCTTGATCTTCGTCACCAACCGCTACAAGCATGCGGTGGCGGATTACTTCGACAAGGCCTACGAACTCGAGCAGAAGCTGGAAAGCGCCGGCAAGACCGAACAGCTCGAATTGATCCGCAACGTACTGCCCAAGCATGTGCGTGCGATCTTCGTGACCCAGGCCGAGGCGCTGGGACTCGGCCATGCCGTGCTGTGCGCCAAGCCCATCATCGGCGACGAGCCTTTCGCGGTGCTCCTGCCTGACGACCTGATCTGGAACCGCGGGCCTGGCGCATTGCGTCAGATGGCGGATGCCGCCGAAGCCAGTGGCGCCAGCGTGATCGCAGTGCAGGATGTTCCGCCCGAGCAAACCGGCAGCTACGGCATCGTCGCGACCGATTCCTTCTCGGGCCGGGAAGGGCGGATCCGCGCGATAGTGGAGAAACCGAAACCCGAGGTTGCGCCCAGCAACCTGGCAGTCGTCGGGCGTTACGTGCTCGATTCGCGCATCTTCGGACTTCTGGAAACCACCACCCCGGGCGCAGGCGGCGAGATCCAGCTCACCGATGCGATCGCTGCCTTGCTGGCCGAAAAGCCCGTGCTCGCATACCGGTTCCAGGGCACGCGTTTCGACTGCGGCACGCATATCGGCCTGATCGAGGCGACCATCCGTTATGCGCTGGACCATGAGAAGCTCAGCGATGCCGCCCAGCACCTGATGCAGAATGCATTGAAGGAGCTCGGTGTAACCGAGCTGGAATAGCATTTCGCTCGGAAAAAACGGGCTGCCCAGGCAGCCCGTTTCGTTTGTCGGATCGTTGCAGCGATCAAAGCGCTTCGAAGATTCCCGCAGCGCCCATGCCGGTGCCGATGCACATGGTCACCATGCCGTACTTCTGCTGGCGACGGCGCAGGCCGTGCACGATGGTGGCGGTGCGGATCGCACCGGTCGCGCCCAGCGGATGGCCCAGGGCGATGGCACCACCGAGCGGATTGATCTTGCTGGGATCCAGGCCGGTGTCCTTGATCACCGCAAGGGCCTGTGCGGCGAAGGCTTCGTTGAGTTCGATCCAGTCCAACTGGTCCTGGGTCAGGCCCGCCTGTTTCAATGCCTTCGGGATGGCTGCGATGGGACCGATGCCCATCACCTCAGGGCGTACGCCAGCCACCGAGAAGCTGACGAAGCGTGCCAGCGGGGTCAGGCCGTAGTCCTTGATCGCCTGTTCCGAAGCCAGCAACACTGCACCGGCACCATCGCTCATCTGCGAGGAGTTGCCGGCGGTGACGCTGCCGCCAAACTGGCCGTTGCGGAACACCGGGCGCAGCTTGGCCAGGCCTTCGGCGGAAGAATCCGGGCGTGGGCCTTCGTCGTTCTCCACCAGCAGCTTGCGCAGCTGGATCGTGTTGCCAGCCAGATCCGGGATATGCGACATCACTTCATAAGGCGTGATCTCGCTGCGGAACTCGCCGGACTGGATGGCGGCGATGGCCTTCTGGTGCGAGGCGAGGGCGAATGCATCCTGTTCCTCGCGCGAGACTTTCCATTCCTCGGCGACTTTCTCTGCGGTGATGCCCATGCCATAGGCGATGGCGACATGGTCGTTGTCGAACACGCTCGGCGCCATCGCGATCTTGTTGCCCATCATCGGCACCATCGACATCGATTCAGTGCCGCCGGCCAGCATCAGGTCGGAGTTGCCCAGGCGGATCTGGTCTGCCGCCAGCGCCACGGCCTGCAGGCCGGAGGAACAGAACCGATTGATGGTCTGCGCGGCGATGGTGTTGGGCAGGCCGGCCAGCAGCACGCCGATGCGGGCCACGTTCATGCCTTGCTCGCCTTCGGGCATGGCGCAGCCGATGATGGCGTCGTCGATACGGTTGACGTCGACGCCTGGGGCCTGCGCGATGACCGACTTCAATACATGCGCTAGCATGTCGTCGGGGCGGGTGTTGCGGAATACGCCCTTGGGCGCCTTGCCTACCGGGGTGCGGGTGGCGGCGACGATGTAGGCTTCTTGGATCTGCTTGCTCATTTCAGTATGTCCTTGTCCGTCGCTTAGTTACGCAGGGGCTTGCCGGTCTTCAACATGTGGCCGATGCGTGCCTGGGTCTTTTCCTGCTGGGCCAGCTCGACGAAGTGCTTGCGCTCCAGCTTCAGCAGCCATTCCTCGTCCACCAGCGAACCACGGTCGACTTCGCCCCCGCACAGCACGGTGGCGATGCGCACCGCGATCTCGTGGTCGTATTCGCTGATGAAGCGGCCTTCCAGCATGTTGACCAGCATCATCTTGAAGGTGGCGATGCCGACGTCGCCGGCGACCTGGATGTGGCGCGCGGGCAGGGGCGGGCGGTAGCCGCTTTCGGCCAGTGCCAATACCTGTTGCTTGGCCACGTACAGTTGTTCGTAGGCGTTGAACACCACCTGATCGGTCTGGCGCAGCAGGCCCAGTTCCTTGGCTTCGAAGGCCGAGGCTGACACCTTGGCCATCGCCACGGTTTCGAAGGTGCGCTTGAGCTCGGCGAACACGTCGCCGCCCGGACCCGCCGCCTGCGAGGCACGCACCGCGATTTCCTTCAGGCCACCGCCGGCAGGCAGCAGGCCTACGCCGGCCTCGACCAGGCCGATGTAGCTTTCCAGTCCGGCCACGGTCCTGGCGCTGTGCATCTGGAATTCGCAGCCGCCGCCCAGCGCGAGGCCGCGCACGGCAGCAACGACCGGCACCAGCGAATACTTGATGCGCTGGCTGGTGGCCTGGAAGTTGGCGACCATGGCTTCGAAGCCCTTTACATCGCCGGCCTGCAGCAGACCCATCGCCCCGGAAAGATCGGCGCCGGCGGAGAAGGGCTCGTTCTTCTGCCAGATCACCAGGCCCTTGAAGTCCTTCTCGGCTTTGCCGATCACTTCCTGCAACCCGTTCAAGACATGGTCGTTGACGGTGTTCATCTTGGTCTTGAAGCCGACCACGGCCACGCCGTCGCCGTCGGTCCACATGCGGACGCCATCGTTCTCGAAAACAGTCTCGCCCGGCGCGAACGTCTCGCCCAGCAGCGGATCGGGAAAACGCTGGCGCTGGTAGACAGGCAGGGCGGAGCGCGGCAGCTTGGCGTTGCGGGCCGGGCTGTAGCTGCCCTCGGCCGCATGCACACCCTCACGTCCGTCGAATACCCAGTTCGGCAGCGGCGCGCTACTCATGGCCTTGCCAGCGACGATGTCGTCGGCGATCCACTGCGCGACCTGTTTCCACCCGGCGGCCTGCCAGGTCTCGAACGGGCCCAGCGACCAGCCGTAGCCCCAGCGGATGGCCAGGTCCACGTCACGTGCGGTGTCGGCGATGTCGGCCAGGTGGTAGGCGCTGTAATGGAACAGGTCGCGGAACACCGCCCACAGGAACTGCGCTTGGGGATGCTGGCTTTCGCGCAACTTGGCGAACTTCTCCGCCGGGTTCCTGATCTTCAGGATTTCGACCACTTCAGGGGCGGCCTCACCGGTCGAGGAGCGGTAGTCCTGCGCCTTCAGGTCCAGCACCATGATGTCCTTGCCGACCTTGCGGAAGATGCCCGCTCCGGTCTTTTGCCCCAGTGCGCCCTTGGCGATCAGCGCCTCCAGCCACTTCGGAGCGGCAAAGTATTTATGCCACGGGTCGTCTGGCAGGGTGTCGCCCATGGTCTTGATCACATGCGCCATCGTGTCCAGCCCGACCACGTCCGAGGTGCGGTAAGTGGCGGACTTCGGGCGGCCGACCAGCGGGCCGGTCAGCGCGTCCACTCCGTCGAAGCCCAGCTTGAACTCGGCGGTGTGGTGGATGGTGGACAGGATCGAGAACACGCCGATGCGGTTGCCGATGAAGTTCGGCGTGTCCTTGGCGTAGACCACACCCTTGCCGAGGGTGGTGACGAGGAAGCTTTCCAGGCCTTCCAGCACCGCGGAGTCGGTCACCTTGGTCGGGATCAGTTCGGCCAGGTGCATATAGCGCGGCGGATTGAAGAAGTGCACGCCGCAGAAGCGGTGGCGCAGCTGCTCGGGCAGCACGTCCGACAGCGCATTGATGCCCAGGCCGGAGGTATTGCTGGCCAGTACGGCATG
>JAKFDG010000498.1:0-12336 GCA_036677285.1 Pseudoxanthomonas sp. | reverse complement strand
CCGATGTCGAAGGCGGCGTTGTGGATGATCAGCTCGGCGCCGTCGATGAAGGCGAGGAATTCGTCCGCGATATCAGCGAACACCGGCTTGTCCGCCAGGAATTCCAGGCTCAAGCCGGTGACTTCGGCGGCGCCCTGCTCGAACTCGCGTTGCGGGTTGATGTACTGCTGGTAGGTGTTGCCGGTGGGGCGACGTTCCAGCAGTTCCACGCAACCGATTTCGACCACTCGATTGCCTTTCTTCCATTCCAGGCCGGTGGTTTCGGTGTCCAGGATGATTTGGCGCATGCGCGGGCTTTACCTTTGTGCTTCCGAGGCGAACAGCTTGAGGGCGATGTCGTCGGACGACAACTGCACCATTTTCTCGAAACGGAAATCGAGTTTTTCCAGCAGGCGGATAGAATCCTGGTTAAGTGGATCGGTGATGGCGACGATACGCTGCAGGCCGAGCGTTGAACGCGCGTTGGCCAGCACGGCAGCCGCGGCTTCCATCGCGTATCCCTTCCCGCAGAATTCCGGCAGCAAGGCGTAACCCAGGTCCACGTCGTCCAGGGTGGCGCGTTTCACCAGCCCGCACAGGCCGACGCTTTCCCCGCCCTGCTTCACCTGTATGCGATACAAGCCAAACCCGTGGGCGCAGTAACTGGCGACCGGACCCTTGAGCAGGTATGCGTGCGCGTCCTCCAAGTTGCGCACGCCGCGGTCGCCGATGTTGCGGATGAAACTGGGCTCGTTGAGCAGCCGCAGCAGGAACGCGACATCGTCGGCCGAGTCCGCGGACAGCGCGTAGAGCCCCAGCCTCTCGGTTTCGATCACCGCCACGGCCATGTCAGTGCACCGGCGCGAGGTCGCGGAACTTGATCGCCTCGTCGCGCGCCAGCACGTCCACGCGCTCGTTGTCCGGATCGCCCGAATGGCCCTTGACCCAGCGCCAGTCGACGCGATGGCGCTGGTTGGCCGCATGCAGGCGTTCCCACAGGTCGCGGTTCTTGACCGGATCGCCGCCGGAAGTCTTCCAGTTGCGGCGTACCCAGTTCGCCATCCATTCGGTGATGCCCTGGCGCACGTACTGCGAATCGGTGTGCAGGGTGATGTTGCACGGCTCGCTCAGGGCTTCCAGGGCCATGATCGCCGCCATCAGTTCCATGCGGTTGTTGGTGGTCTGGGCCTCGCCGCCAGCCAGTTCGCGTTCGCGGCCCTGGTAGCGCAACAGGGCGGCCCAGCCACCCGGGCCGGGATTACCTAGGCAGGCGCCGTCGGTGTGGATGCTTACTTCTTTCATGCGGCGGAGATCTCGTTCATGCGGAAGCGGCCCCGGTCTGCCATTGGCGCTTGACCGGAGCGGGGGGAATCAGGGAGGCGACACGTTTCTCGGCTTCCAGCAGGCACACCGCGCGCAGGCGCCCGGGCACGCGAGCCTGGGCGCCTGTGGCCAGGCGCCACACCGGCCCCAGGTAGCTCACTTCGCCGCCACAAGGCTGCAAGCCCAGCTCGCGCAGGCGTTGGCGCCAGTTCGGGGCGTCCCGCGTGACCAGTCCGCTATGGCGCCAGCGCGCGCGGTAGGGGCTCCAGGCGTTCAAGGTGAACAGCCATAGCCGGCCGCCTGGTTCCAACACCCGTGCGCATTCCTCCAGCAACTCGTCCATGCCGTCGTCCAGGGTGTGCTGCAGGATGATGTTGCCGATGGCCTCGGTCGGCAGCGGCAAGGGCAACCCACAGCGGGCGCCGCCGGCGAACCGGTCGCCTTGGCGGTACAGCCTCAGGCAGCGTGGCGCCTCGGTGTCGGTGTCCGGTTCGGGCGCCAGCGGGGCGATCCACAGCCAGGGTTGCTGCGTCGGCCGCGAGGCCAGGGCCGCTTGAATGATGGATTGTTCCGCCGCCAGCAGGGGTTTGCCCCGCGCCGCACCAAACCAGGCCAGGGCTTCGGGTTGACGGTTGATCTGCAGGACAGGCATGTTCGGAATTGTAGAGGACGGCCCTCCGGCTCGCCCTATCCATTCGCCGCCACTCCGGTGACCGATGCGCCTGACTGCCCTGCCCGCGTTCGCAGACAACTACATCTGGGCCCTGGTCGACGACGAGGGTAACGCGGTGATTGTCGACCCCGGCGATGCCGCGCCGGTGCTGGCAGCGACCGGGATGGGGCTGTGGCCAGCCGGCGTACTGGTCACCCACCACCACCCGGATCATTGCGGCGGCGTGGCTGCCTTGCGTGAACGCTGGCCGACCCTGCCGGTGTTCGCTCCGGAGGACCCGCGGATCACCCAAGCCACCGAGCGGGTCAGCGAAGGCTCCCGCTTCAACCTGAACGGTTGGGAATTTGAGGTGATGGAGGTGCCGGGACATACCCTCAGCCACATCGCCTTCCACGGGGCCGGAGATCACTTGTTCTGCGGGGATACCCTTTTCAGTCTGGGCTGTGGACGGCTCTTCGAAGGGAGCCCCGCGCAGATGCTGGCCTCGCTGGACCGATTGGCCGCTGTGCCCGGGGTCACGGCGGTCTGCTGCGGCCATGAGTACACTCTGGCCAATGCCGCCTTCGCGCGGGCCGTGGATCCCAGCAACGACGCTTTGCGTCGCCGTACCGAGGAAGTCCAAGCCATGCGCCACGCCGGACGCCCCACCCTGCCTTCCACCATCGCCACCGAACAGGCCACCAACCCGTTCCTGCGCGTGGACACACCCGCCATCCGCCATGCCATCGCCCACCGGCTGGGCCGCGAGCCGGCGGACCGGGTGGAGACCTTCGCCGAATTGCGGCGCTGGAAGGACGGGTTCCGCGCATGAGGTGCGACTGGAGGTCCACTGCGATGCTGTCGTGCGCATTGCTTTGTGCAGGCGCGGCGCGCGCGGGCGAACCACCGGTCGAAGTTCCCGCCATCCCGGCACCGACGCCCGCCACCGGATCGGTCGATGCTGCACTTCCCGCCACCCCGCCAATCGAGCTGGGCACGCCACCGGTCGAACCACCGCTGCCGGCGCAGGCATTCCACCAGCGTAACGGGCGCGAAATCTACGAACGCTTCCGTGCAGGCCTGGCCGATCCGGTCTGCGATGCCGCGGCGACCCAGGCGCGCTGGAAGAAGCATTTCGGCCACGCACCCGGGCAACTGGCCAAGTCCAGCGACGACCTGCTGCCGTTGTTCGGCTATGTCGTCGACGCCCTGCACGACGCAGACCTGCCGACCGAGTTCGCGCTGATCCCGTTCGTCGAAAGCGGCTACAAGCCCGGCGCGCGCAGCGCCAGCGGTCCGGCCGGGTTGTGGCAGTTCATCGGCATCACTGCCCGCAACCACGGCGTGGCGATGCGCAACGGCTACGACGGCCGCCTGTCGCCGGTGGATTCCACCCAGGCAGCGGTGCGTTACCTCAAGACCCTGCATGGCATGTTCGGCGGCGACTGGCGACTGGCGGTGATGGCCTACAACGCCGGCGAATACCGCATCCTGCAATCGATGCGCCGCGCCGGCATGAACGCCCGCAACGCCAGGCCCGCGCAATTGCCCGGACTGTCGGGCATCACTTACGCCTACGTGGAGAAACTGCACGCGCTGGCCTGCATCTTCCAGCAAGCCGACGACCGCGAGGAATGGCTGCGCAGGCTGGATCGACCGGTGCCGTTGCTGGCGTCGCAAACCCTGCCGGGCGATGTCGCCAGCCTCGATGCCTGGGCCAGCCGCAACGGCCATGACAGCGGCCTCCTGCGACGGCTGAATCCGGCTCTCGCCGCTGGCATCGTGCGCGGCGGCAAGCCCTTGCGAGTGCTGGCGCCTTCCACGGGTACCCATCCGATCAACGCGCCAACGCTGATCGCCGATACGGCTCCACAACCCGATCCGTCCGCGTCCGGCGCGCCCCAGCCAAACGTATCGTCCAAAACGGTTGCCAATGGCTCGCACACCGTGCGCCGTGGTGAATCGGCCTGGACCATCGCACGCCACTACGGTCTGCGCCCGCAGCAGTTGCTGACTCGCAATGGCCTGGGTAGCGGCGCCGTCCTGCAACCCGGGATGGTGTTAAAGCTGGACGGTGAAGCAAGCGAGAAGTAAGCGGCATGGCCAGGGCGAAAAGCGACCCGCGGAAAAGTGGCAAAATGGAGCCATTGCTCAGATAGCGAGAAAGTCCATGGGTTTCCTGCAAGGCAAGCGCGCTCTCATCACCGGCATCGCCAGCGACCGCTCCATCGCTTCGGGCATCGCCGAAGCCATGCATCGCGAAGGCGCCGAACTGGCGTTCACGTACCAGAACGACCGGCTCAAGTCACGCGTCGAGAAAACCGCCGCCGAATACGGCAGCACCATCGTGCTGCCGCTGGACGTGGCCGACGATACGCAGATCGCCGCCTGCTTCGAACAGCTCGGCAAGCACTGGGACGGTTTCGACGTACTGGTCCACGCCATCGCCTTCGCCCCGCGCGAGGCGATCACCGGCCAGTTCCTGGACGGCCTGACCCGCGAGAACTTCGCCCTGGCCCACGACATCTCGGCCTATTCGCTGGCCGCGCTGAGCAAGGCTGCGCGACCGCTGATGCAGGGCCGCAACGGCTCGATACTGACCCTCAGCTACCTGGGCGCGGAACGTGCGCTGCAGAACTACAACGTGATGGGCGTGGCCAAGGCCAGCCTGGAAGCCACGGTGCGCTATCTGGCGTTGAACCTGGGCCCGGAAGGCACCCGCGTCAACGCCATTTCCGCCGGCCCCATCAAGACCCTGGCCGCAGCAGGCATCGGCGGCTTCCGCAAGATCCTGGGGCACGTGGAAGCGTATGCGCCGCTGCGTCGCACCGTGACCATCGAGGACGTGGGCAACGTCGCCGCGTTCCTGTGCTCCGACCTGGCCGCAGGCGTCACCGGCGAAGTGACTTACGTGGACTGCGGTTACAACATCCTGGGCATGACCGGGATCGGCGACGACGAATGAACAATCCGCCCCCCGCCATCGACGCGACAAAAAAAGCCCGGCATTGCCGGGCTTTTTGATGGATGCAGGATCGGCTTACAGACGATCTTCCATGCGCGTGATCCTGTACTGCTTGCGCATCGCGCTGATGAAGGACTCGACCGCGCTGCCACCAGACATCTGCGCCACCTGTTGCTGCAGCTGGGTGCGCTGTTCCGGGGTGATCTTGGCCAGATCGCCATCGTTGACCTTGCTCACCACGAACACGGCATGGCCGCCGCCATCCATCTTCGCCTTGCCCATCGAGACCTTGCCCGCGGCTGGTCGCTGCGCGGCGAAGATGGCCTCGTTGATTTCAGGTGATGGCATCGGCGCGCCACGCGGCACGCCGGGCAGGTCGCCGGTCTGCAACTTGTCCGCTGCAGCGATGGCTTGCAGGGTTTCGCCCTTGGCGAGGCGCGCGAGCACTGCGTCGGCCGCTGCTTCCGAAGCCTTGGCGGTGCGGTCGGCGCGCACGGCGGCGATCACCGCATCGCGTACCTTCGCCAGCGGCTGTGCCTGTTCGGGGGTGTGCTGCAGTACCCGGATCACCACGCTGTGCCGGGGGCCGATCTCGATTGGATCGCTGACCGTGCCGTCCTGCACCAGCGCATCGGAGAACGCTGCACGCAACAACGCAGGATGGGCCGCGATCCCGGACGCATCGGTGCGCGAGAAAGGTCCGATCCGCTGCACCGGCAAGCCCACGCTTTTGGCGGCCGGACCCAACGCGGTCGGGTTCTTCAGCACTTCATTGACCAGGCGTCCGGCGAGATCGTTGTAGGCACGCTCACCATCGGCTTCGGCCTGTTCGCGCGCCAGTTCGCCGCGCGCTTCTTCGAATGATTTGCCCTGGCCCGCCTTGATCTCGCGCAACTGCAGCACGTGGTAACCGAAGTCGGTCTTGACCGGCCCCCGGATTTCACCGGCTTGCATCGAGAACAATGCGTCCTCGAACGGTTTGACCATCACCCCTTTATCCACGAACCCCAGATCGCCGCCAGTGTCCTTGGACCCAGGGTCCTGCGAGTTCGCCCTGGCCAGCGCCGCGAAATCCACACCCGGCTGCTTTGCCTGCGCGGTCAGCTCGGTTGCTTTCTGTTCGGCAGCCTTCTGCACCGCCGCGGGCGCATCGGCCGGCACGGTGATCAGGATGTGCGAAGCCAGGCGCTGTTCGGCGGTCATGAAACGCGCCTTCTCCTGTTCATAGCGCTGGCGCAGCACGGCATCATCGGCAGGCGCAACTGCGCCCAGCGTGGCTCCATCGATGTCAACGTACTCCAGGGTGACCGATTCGGGTTGTTTGAAATCGGCGCCATGCCCGTCGTACCAGGCCTTGATCTGCGCATCGCTGACTGGCGCGGTATCGAGCGCCGGTGCGGGCAAGGCGGCGATGGTGACATCCCGGGTTTCGCCCAGCAGCTTGATCAGGCGATCGAGCTCCTTGGTGGTGACGAAATCGGAATCGCTGATGCCTTGCGGGATCAATGCCATCAGCAATCGATCACGCTGCTGCTTCTCGAATTCCGCCGGCGTCAATGCCGGCACCTGCGAGGACAACATCAGCGAATAACGCGTGGAGTCGAACTTGCCGTCCACCTGGAACGCGGGTTCGCTGGCGATCGACTGACGCACGGCGGCATCGCTCACCGCGATACCGGAACGCCTGGCGGTCAGTTGCAATACCTTCTGGTCGATCAGCTGCTCCAGCACCTTCAGCTTGTTTTCCGGGGTTTCGAACTGGCGCGGATCGAAATTCTCGCCCAGGGACTGGCGCTGCTGCTGGCGCGCCTGCTCGAAGCCGGCGCGGAATTCCTCCAGGGTCACTTCCTCGCTCTGCCACAGCATCGAGACCGGCCACCATCCGGGGGCCGACTGCCACCAGCTAGGCGGGGCCTCGACCTTGGCCACGGCATCGTCGGTGCCGGTGGTCATGTATTCGTTCACCCCGAGGAACGCGAACGGGATGATCAGCAGACCGAGCACGGCGGTGGCGATCCAGCCGGAAGTCTTGTCGCGAAGTTTCTGCAGCATCGGGGTGTCGAACCTGGTTTCGTGAGCCGCGCAGTTTAGCGCGCTTCGGCAGTGCCCAAAACAAGAAAAGCGCCTTGCGGCGCCGACATCCCAAACAAGAAGGGCGCCTTGCGGCGCCCTTCCGGTTCAAATAGTGGCGGAGTGGACGGGACTCGAACCCGCGACCTCCGGCGTGACAGGCCAGCATTCTAACCGACTGAACTACCACTCCGCTTTGAAGAACTCTTGCGATTTCCCGGGTTATCCGGCCATCTGGCCGAGGCACTCGGATCGCTGCGTCACCCTACTAGATGGTGGGTGCTGAGGGTTTCGAACCCCCGACCCTCTCCGTGTAAGGGAGACGCTCTACCGCTGAGCTAAGCACCCAAGGGAGTTGACTAGTTTACGGCATCCTTCAGGGCCTTGCCAGCCTTGAATGCAGGATTCTTCGAGGCATTGATCTGGATGGTGTCGCCGGTCTTCGGGTTGCGGCCGGTACGGGCGGCGCGCTCGCGCACCTGGAAAGTGCCGAAACCCACCACGGTCACGCTATCGCCCTTCTTGAGCGCTTTGGTAACGGAGGCGATCACGGCATCAACGGCGCGGCCCGCATCGGCCTTGCTCAGGTCGGCGCTTTCGGCGACGGAGTCGATCAATTCGGTTTTGTTCATGTAGGAACTCCCAGTGCGGCATGGCCGCGGAATGAGTGGTCGGATTAACTCCAGCGGTGCAGTCTGGGGATGATCCGATCGATGGTGCCGTGAAGCGCGTCATGAAATCAGGCGCTCGCGGGTGCGGCAGTTATACCAGTGGCGAAAAACCCACGCAAGCCGAAAAGCCAATAACGGCGCGGGTTTCAAGGGGTTACAGCACTGTCCTTACAGCCGCTTAATGCTTGACTTCGGGTTGTGCGGGGGTTTTACCGGATTCGCGCACGGGCAATTTCTCGCCACCACCCGATGCCGCTGGCGCCAATGGACGCTCCAGCGCCAACGCCAGCACTTCATCGATCCAGCGCACCGGCACGATCTTCATCCCCTGGGTGACGTTGTCGGGGATGTCGGCGAGGTCCTTGCGATTCTCTTCCGGGATGATCACGGTGGTGATGCCACCGCGAATTGCCGCAAGCAGTTTTTCTTTCAGCCCGCCGATCGCCGACACGCGGCCGCGCAATGTGATCTCGCCGGTCATGGCAACATCGGCGCGCACCGGATTGCGGGTCAGCGTCGATACCAGTGCGGTGGCCATGGCGATGCCCGCGCTCGGGCCGTCCTTGGGCGTGGCGCCATCGGGCACGTGGAGGTGCACGTCCTGTTTCTGCAGGAAGTCGGTATCGATGCCCAGGCTTTCGGCGCGCGCGCGCACTACCGACAAGGCCGCCGATGCCGACTCCTTCATCACGTCGCCCAGCTGCCCGGTGAGGGTCATGCCACCCTTGCCCGGCACCAGGGTGACCTCGATCTGCAACAGATCGCCGCCGACCTCGGTCCAGGCCAGGCCGGTGACCAGGCCGACCTCGTTCTGTTCCTCGGCACGGCCATAGTCGAAGCGGCGCACACCCTGGTACTTCTCGAGGTTCTTCGAGGTGACGCTGATCGCGGCGGCCTTGCCCTTCTTCTTCGCGGGCTGCGGACCCGCAAGCGCGATCTCCTTCACGACCTTGCGGCAGATCTTGGCGATCTCGCGCTCCAGGTTACGCACGCCGGATTCACGCGTGTAGTAGCGAACGATGTCGCGGATCGCGCTTTCCGTGACCTTGAGTTCCTCGGGCTTCAAGCCGTTGGCCTTGAGCTGCTTGGGCACCAGGTAGCGCTCGGCTATGTTGAGCTTCTCGTCCTCGGTGTAGCCCGGGATACGGATCACTTCCATGCGATCGAGCAATGGGCCGGGAATGTTGAGCGTATTGGAGGTGGCGACGAACATCACCTCCGACAGATCCAGGTCGACCTCGAGGTAGTGGTCGTTGAACGTGTTGTTCTGCTCGGGATCCAGCACTTCCAACAGCGCAGACGATGGATCGCCTCGGAAATCCATCGACATCTTGTCGATCTCGTCCAGCAGGAACAGCGGGTTCTTGCTGCCGGTCTTGTTGAGGTTCTGGACGATGCGGCCCGGCATCGAACCGACATAGGTGCGACGGTGGCCACGGATCTCGGCCTCGTCGCGCACGCCGCCGAGCGACATGCGCACGAACTTGCGGTTGGTCGCCTTGGCGATGGACTGGCCAAGCGAGGTCTTGCCCACCCCAGGCGGACCGACCAGGCACAGGATCGCGCCCTTCATCTGCTTCACGCGCGACTGCACGGCCAAGTACTCGAGGATGCGTTCCTTGACCTTTTCCAGACCGTAGTGATCGGCATCCAGGGTGTCCTGCGCGACCTTCAGGTCCTTACGGATCTTGTTGCGCTTCTTCCAGGGCACGCCCAGCAGCCAGTCGAGGTAATTGCGCACCACGGCGGCTTCCGCCGACATCGGCGACATCTGCTTGAGCTTGTTGAGTTCGTTCTTGGCCTTGGTCTCCACAGGCTTGGGCATGCCGGCTTCGGCGACCTTGCGCGCCAGGTCCTCCAGCTCGTTGGGCGCGTCGTCCAGTTCGCCCAATTCCTTCTGGATCGCCTTCATCTGTTCGTTGAGGTAGTACTCGCGCTGGCTCTTCTCCATCTGCGACTTGACCCGGCCGCGGATGCGCTTCTCCAGTTGCTGCACGTCGATCTCGCCATCCACGAAACCCACCAGCAGCTCGAGGCGGTCGCCGACCTCGATGGTTTCCAGTAGGCGCTGCTTGTCGCTCAGGCGCACGCCCAGGTGCGCGGCGATGGTGTCGGCCAGGCGGCTCGGTTCGTCAATGCCTGCCAGGGTCTGCAGCAGCTCCGGCGGAAGCTTGCGGTTGGTCTTGACGTACTGCTCGAACAGGCTCATCAGCGAACGCGCGACCGCTTCGATCTCGCGTGGTTCTCGCGCATCGCTGGAGTCGATTTCCTCGCCCTGCCCGTACAGCGAACCGTCGCGCTCGTTCACCTGGCTTACGTTGACGCGGGCGGTCCCTTCCACCAGCACCTTGATCGTGCCATCGGGCAGTTTCAACAGTTGCAGCACCTGCGCCAGGGTGCCGATGGAATACAGGTCGGCAGCGGCGGGATCGTCGGTTTCGGCCGACTTCTGCGCCAGCAGGAGGATGCGCTTGTCGGCCTCCATGGCCTGCTCCAGCGCGCGCATCGACTTGTCGCGGCCGACGAACAGCGGGATGACCATATGCGGGAACACCACGACGTCGCGCAGCGGCAATACCGGCAGGTCGAGGATCTCGGATTCGGAACGGGGCATGCGGGCTCCAGCGAAGGGCGGACAAGGCGGTGCGAGGCACCATGGCCCCGTTATGGGGCCATCCGCGGATGGATGCAAGTGGACGCCAGAAAGCCGTTCTGGTTCAACGGCTTGGGCGGATTACTCGGCAGCCGCGACCTTGGGCTGGAGCGGCGGGTTCTGGTAGATCAGGTAGGGCTCGGATTTGTGCTCGATCACCGATTCGTCCACCACCACCTTGCCGACGTTTTCCAGGGACGGCAGGTCGTACATGGTATCCAGCAACACCGATTCGACAATGGTCCGAAGGCCGCGCGCGCCGGTCTTGCGCTTGAGCGCCTTGCGGGCGATGGCGGACAGCGCGTCGGGACGGAACTCCAGCTCCACGCCTTCCATGTCGAACAGCTTCTTGAACTGCTTGGTGATGGCGTTCTTGGGTTCGGTCAGGATCTTGATCAGGGCCGGCTCGTCCAGCTCTTCCAGGGTCGCGACCACCGGGAGGCGGCCGACGAATTCCGGGATCAGGCCGAACTTGATCAGATCCTCGGGCTCGACTTCCGACAGCACCTTGCCCATCTCGGCCTTGCGCTCGGAGCTCTTGATCTTGGAGCCGAAACCGATGCCGCTGGCTTCGGTGCTGCGCTGCTGGATGATCTTGTCCAATCCGGCGAACGCGCCGCCGCAGATGAAGAGGATGTTCTTGGTGTCGACCTGCAGGAATTCCTGCTGCGGATGCTTGCGCCCGCCTTGCGGCGGCACGCTGGCCACGGTGCCCTCGATCAGCTTCAGCAGCGCCTGCTGCACGCCTTCGCCGGACACGTCGCGGGTAATCGACGGATTCTCGCTCTTGCGCGAGATCTTGTCGATCTCGTCGATATAGACGATGCCCTGCTGCGCCTTCTCGACGTCGTAATCGCACTTCTGGAGCAGCTTCTGGATGATGTTCTCGACGTCCTCGCCCACGTAACCGGCTTCGGTCAACGTAGTGGCATCGGCAATCGTGAACGGCACGTTGAGCAGGCGCGCCAGCGTTTCCGCCAGCAATGTCTTGCCCGAGCCGGTGGGGCCCGCCAGCAGGATGTTGGACTTGGCCAGTTCGACCTCGTCGTTCTTGCTGCGGCTCTCGATTCGCTTGTAGTGGTTGTATACGGCCACAGCGAGGGTGCGCTTGGCGCGCTGCTGGCCGATGACGTACTGGTCCAGCACTTCCAGGATCTCGCGCGGCTTGGGCAGGCTGCTGCGCGCCGACTGGGCCTTCTCCTCGAGTTCCTCGCGGATGATGTCGTTGCACAGCTCCACGCATTCATCGCAGATGAACACGCTCGGGCCCGCGATCAGCTTGCGGACTTCGTGCTGGCTTTTGCCGCAGAACGAGCAGTAAAGGATCTTGTTGCTGTCGCCGGAACGGCTTTGCCGGTCTTCGCTCATGCTTCGGTTACCTGGTCACCCGACCCGTCGAGCGGGTGTTCGGTTTGAGAATAGCAGTTCCTGCCGCATGATGTGGCCGCGGCCCGGAAACAGTTGTAAACGTTATATCCAGGGGCTTGCAGGGGGTTCAGCCGGCCTGGATGGACTCTTCCGGGCGGCGCTCCAGGACCTGGTCGACCAGGCCGTAGGTCACGGCGTCGGCAGCGCTCTTGAAGTTGTCGCGCTCGGTGTCGCGGGCGATGGTTTCCAGCGACTGGCCAGTGTGCTTGGCCAGGATCTCGTTCAGGCGCTCGCGCAGGGTCAGGATCTCGCGCGCATGGATGTCGATGTCGCTGGCCTGGCCCTGGAAGCCGCCCAGCGGCTGGTGGATCATGACCCGTGAGTTGGGCAGCGCATAACGCTTGCCCTTGGCGCCGGCCGCCAGCAACAGCGCGCCCATGCTGGCCGCCTGGCCAACGCAGATGGTGCTGACGTCGGGCTTGATGTACTGCATGGTGTCGTAGATCGCCATGCCCGCGGTGACCACGCCACCGGGCGAGTTGATGTAGAAGCTGATGTCCTTCTCGGGATTCTCCGCTTCCAGGAACAGCATCTGGGCCACGATCACGTTGGCCACGTGGTCGTCCACACCGCCGACCAGGAAGATCACCCGCTC
>JAKFDG010000497.1:0-1736 GCA_036677285.1 Pseudoxanthomonas sp. | reverse complement strand
GGCACTTGCGCAGATCGACCAGGCTCTGCAGGCACAGGGGCCATTTGCGGCCGAGGTGCGTGAAACCCACCGGCTCATCTTGCAACGCCTGGCTGCCCAGCAGCCTCAAGGTGCGCGAGCGGGGTCGAATTCGAAGCAACAGGGGAAATAGGGTTCAGGAATTGGGGTTGGATTCCGATTCAACACTGGTGCCAGCTGGTGTCAACTGCTGGAAGCCCCTACGCCAACAGCCGCATCAACGTCCTCGCGTTCCTCTGCCCCTGATCCTCGAAGTTGTTGTTGAACACCACGTGCATCGCGCCGACCCGCTTGGCCAGCTCGCGGATGCGAGGCACCAGCGCCGCGAGTTCCTGGTCCGGGTAGTCGTAGTTGAAACGCTCGGACGACGCCGTGAGCCCTTTCTGGTTCCACGTCTCCTGGTTGCGTCCGTGCAGCCGCAGGATGGCCAGCGCGGGATTGGCCACCTCCCATACCGCCGGCACGCTGTTGGCAAAGCCCTGCGGCCCGTCGACCACCACGTGAACCACGTTCAGGTCCCGCTCGAACGCGAGCGTGGCGGCGGCATGCTCTCCTTCGAACCAGGTGCGGTTGCGAAACTCCACCGCCAGCGTACGCCCGGCCATGGTCTGCACGCAGTGCGCCACATGCTCATGCCCTTCGCGGTTGCGCAGAATCCACGGCGCAAACTGGAAGTGCACGGCGCGCAGCTTGCCCGCGGCGTTCAGCGGCGCCAGCGCCTCGATGAAGCGGCGCCACAGCTCGTCGCGAATCTCGGCGGGCATGTCGCCGTAATAGAGCAGTTTCTTGCGGCTCAAGGTGGCGCTGGCAGCGATGGCGGCCTGCAAGTCCTTGTGCAGCACGGTCGGCGAGGTCTGGTGCCCGGTGAACAGCCTGAACGCCTTGACGTTGAACACGAAGCCCGCCGGCGTGCGCTCAGCCCACAGCTGCGCGGTGCTTGCGCTGGGCATGGCGTAGTAGCTCGAATCCACCTCGACCAGGGGAAACTGGCTCGCGTAATAGTGCAGCCGCGCCTCGGCGCTACGCGCTTCCTTGGGATAAAAGCGTGCGCAACCGATCAGGCTTTTGTCGGTCCAGGAGGCAGTGCCAACCAGGATGGTCATGGGAATCAGGACGGTGGGATAACACTCGGCTGCAACAATGTTTTCATTGGGAGTATCCTTCAAAGGAGAGATATCCGGTGCACCAACCACTGGGACGTGGAGGTCCACATCATGGACGTGCGTGAAGGCTTCATTGGCAGCATAGGCAACACACCGCTCATCCGGCTGGCAAGGCTCAGCGGCGAGACCGGCTGCGAGATTCTCGGCAAGGCCGAGTTCCTGAACCCGGGCGGCTCGGTCAAGGACCGCGCGGCACTCTACATCATCCAGGATGCCGAGCGGCGCGGCACGCTGAAGCCCGGCGGCACGGTGGTGGAAGGCACCGCCGGCAATACCGGCATTGGGCTCGCCCACATCTGCGCGGCGCGCGGCTACCGCTGCGTGATCGTCATCCCGGAGACGCAGTCGCAGGAAAAGATGGACCTGCTGCGCGTGCTGGGCGCCGAGGTGCGGCCGGTGCCCGCCGTGCCGTACAAGGACCCCAACAACTATCAGAAGATCGCCTCCCGCCTGGCGCAGGAGATGGACAACGCGATCTGGGCCAACCAGTTCGACAACCTCGTCAACCGCCAGGCCCACTATGAAACCACCGGGCCGGAGATCTGGCGCGACACG
>JAKFDG010000496.1:0-2750 GCA_036677285.1 Pseudoxanthomonas sp. | reverse complement strand
GCGCGGATGTACGAAGGCGGCAAGCCGATGGTGATCGAACAGGTCCCGGTTCCCGCGATCCGCCCGACCGAGGTGCTGGTCAAGGTGAAGGCCTGCGGCATCGTGCCCAATCTGCACAATATCCTCACCAACTGGGTCAACTGGTTCCCGCATCTGCCGCTGCCGAAGCTGCCGGCTATCTTCGGCCTGGACCCGGCGGGTGTGGTCGAGGCGGTCGGCGAGCAGGTCTATGACTTCAAGCCGGGCGATCGGGTCTACGTCAATCCGGCGCGTTACTGCGGTTCCTGCCGCGCCTGCCGCTCGGGCAACACCACCGGCTGCACGGCCTACACCTTCAACGGCTATTTCGGCTTCACCGCCCGCAGTCCACGGATGTTCGAGGACTACCCCTACGGTGGCCTGTGCGAATACATGCCGGCCCCGCAATACAGCCTGGTCAAACTGCCCGACTGCCTGAGCTTCGAGACCGCCGCACGCTTGGGCTACCTGGGTACCGCCTATCGCGCCCTGCTCAAGGCAAAAGTCGGCCCCAGCAGCACCATTCTGATCAACGGCATCAGCGGCACGCTCGGCCTCGGCGCCGTCGCCCTGGCGCTGGCGATGGGCGCGCGCAAGATTCTCGGCACCGCGCGTAACGAAGCGCTGTTCCAGCGGGTCAAGGATTTGGCCGCACCTGGGCGCATCGAGATCCATACCCTGGGCACCGGTCCCACCCACGAGTGGGTGGATCGCGTCACCCATGGCGAAGGCCTGGATGTGGTCATCGACGCGCTGGGCCCGGGTGCGCCGGCGCAAAGCCTGATCGACGCCATGCGCGGCCTGCATCGCGGCGGCCATCTGGTCAACATCGGTGCGGTGGCCGGTCCGGTGCCGGTGGATCTGCACTGGATAATGGACAGCGACATTCAACTGAGTGGTTCGGCTTGGTTTACCACCGGCCAGGGGCAGGAAATGGCCGATATGGTCGAGTCGGGCGTCCTCGACCTGTCGTTCTTCGAGCACAGCGCCTTCCCGCTCGAGGAGGTCAACCAGGCCATCAACGGCATCGAAAATCGCCACGGTGGCTTCGGCAACTTCGTCATCTGCCCATGAAGCCGGTCGTGAGCGGCGCGCATCCGCCGCCGCTCACGCTGTTCACGCCGTCGCAGGCGACGGCACCATTGCAGAATTTGGAGGCTGCCCGATGCAAATACGCAGGATAGTTACGGGTCACGATGCCAGTGGCCGGGCCGTATTCGTTGCCGATGGCGCGGCCCCCCGCGCCAGCGATTTTCTCGACATTCCCGGACATGGCGTCGCCCAGCTCTGGGCCACGTCCGCTCCGCCCCAGGTGTCGGCCACCCCGCAAGACCTGACCCAGCTGCACGGGTCGTTGATTCCCGGCGTCGGCGGCACCTCGCTGCTGGCGGTGAGCTTTCCGCCGGACAGCGTCATGGCCGCGCCGCTGGACCCGCAGCGCGCCTTCGAGCAGATGGCGGCCGCGCTACCCGGGCTGTTCGAGTGTTTCGAGGCCGACCACCCCGGCATGCACCGGACGCCGACCATCGACTACGGAGTGCTGCTGGAAGGCGAGCTGTGGCTGGAACTCGACGACGGCGAGCAGCGGCTGGTCCGCGCCGGCGATGTGGTGATCCAGAACGGCACCCGGCATGCCTGGCGCAACAAGTCCGGGCAGCCGGCCAAGGCGCTCTTCTTCATGCTCGGGGCCGGCGACAGCTAGTGCCGAAGCCCACCCGGGCTTGCCTTTTTGACCTCCGTGCCGCCGCGTCTGCGCGCCAGCCGCGTGCCTGAGCTGCGCCCAGTGAGATATGCAATGAACGACGTAGTAATAGTTGCCGCCACGCGCACCGCCATCGGCCGTTTCCAGGGCGCCTTGGCCAGTGTCTCCGCCGTCGATCTGGGCGCCGCGGTGATCCGCCGCTTGCTCGACAGCACGGGGCTGGCCGCGCATGAGGTCGGCGAGGTGATCATGGGCCAGGTGCTGGCGGCCGGCGCGGGGCAGAACCCGGCGCGTCAGGCGGCGATCAAGGCCGGGCTGCCCTACACGGTGCCGGCCCTCACCATCAACAAGGTCTGCGGTTCGGGGTTGAAGGCCGTGCATCTGGCGGCCCAGGCCATTCGCTGTGGCGATGCCGAGGTGATGATCGCCGGCGGTCAGGAGTCCATGAGCCAGGCCCCGTATGTGCTCGCGCAGGCCCGCCAGGGCTTGCGCATGGGCCACCAGGGCCTGGTCGACAGCATGCTGCATGACGGCCTGTGGGATGCGTTCAACGATTACCACATGGGCATCACCGCGGAGAACCTGGCGGAGCAATATGGCGTTACCCGCGAGCAGCAGGATGCCTATGCGTTGAGGTCCCAGCAGCGCGCCTGCACGGCGCGCGCTGCCGGCCGTTTCGTCGCCGAGATCACCCCGCTGCTCGTGCCGCAGCGCGGCGGTGAACCCCTGCGGGTCGATAGCGACGAACAACCCGCGCCCGGCACCAGCGCGGAGGCTCTCGCGCGCCTCAAACCGGCGTTCAAGGCCGACGGCAGCGTCACCGCGGGCAATGCGTCGGCGCTGAACGACGGCGCGGCCGCCGTCCTGCTGATGAGCGAGAGCAAGGCCAAGGCCCTGGGTTTGCCGATCATGGCGCGAATCAAGGCGCATGCCAGTGCCGGCGTGGACCCTTCGGTGATGGGGATCGGCCCGGTGTTCGCCACCGACCTGTGCCTGCAGAAGGCCGGCTGGACCCTGGACCAACTGGACC
>JAKFDG010000495.1:0-4425 GCA_036677285.1 Pseudoxanthomonas sp. | reverse complement strand
CCGCGTCAGGCGACCGTCTTGTCCTTGAACCGGCACAGGTCGCGGATCACGCACTGCGGGCAGTCCGGTTTGCGCGCCTTGCACACATAGCGGCCGTGCAGGATGAGCCAATGGTGCGCATCCTGCTTGTACTCGTCCGGAACCACCTTCAGCAGCCTGTCCTCCACCGCCCGCACGTCCTTGCCCGGGGCCAGGCCGGTGCGGTTGGCGACGCGGAAGATATGCGTGTCCACCGCGATCGTCGGCTCGCCGAAGGCGGTGTTGAGGACCACGTTGGCGGTCTTGCGGCCCACGCCGGGCAGCGCCTCCAGCGCGGCGCGGTCGCGCGGCACTTCGCCGCCGTGCTGTTCGACCAGGATCCGGCAGGTGGCGATCACGTTCTTCGCCTTGGCGTTGAACAGGCCGATGGTGGCGATATGGCGCTTGAGGCCTTCCTCGCCCAGGGCCAGGATTGCGGCGGGCGTGTTCGCCAGCGGATACAGCCGGCGCGTGGCCTTGTTCACCCCCACGTCGGTGGCCTGCGCGGACAGGATCACCGCGACCAGCAGTTCGAAGGGCGTGGTGTAGGCCAGTTCGGTGGTGGGCCTGGGATTGAGTTCGGCCAGCCGCGAGAACAGTTCGTGGATCTCGGGCGCCTTCAGCGTGCGGCTGCGCCGTGGAGCTGCGCTCATTGCTTCTTGCGCTCCGCGGCCCTGGCCTGGGCGCGCGCCAGGGCCGCGGCCGCGGCGGGCGGCAGGGTGCTTTTCCTTTCCGCCGGAGCCGCCAGGGCGCGCTTCGCATCGCGCTCGGCCGCGCGACGGGCCAGGCGTTCGTTGCGCGCGCGGTAACGATCGCGCGCCGCCCATGCCTTCGAAAGGCGTTGCTGCGCCTCGATCAGTTGCGCGGCCAGCACGGGATCGCAAGTGGGGCAGGGAACGTATTGCATCAGACCCGCTTCGATCGCGGCATCCACATCGTCATCGCGCAACTGCCGCAGCAGCCGCTCGCCACGCGCGCAGTCGTGCGGATCGGTTGCGTCAGGGGTTTCTTCCGCGCCCACTCAACGCCCGTTGAAGACAGGCTTGCGACGCTCCAGGAAGGCACGGGTGCCTTCGCGCATGTCGTCGGTGGAGAACATCAGGCCGAACTGCGCGGTTTCGTACTGCAGGCCTTCCTCGATGCCGCATTCGCCGCCCACGTTCACCGCATCCAGGGCGCCGCGCAGGGCGAGGGGGGCGGAATGGGCCAGCTGTTCGGCCACCTTCATGGTCTCGGCCTCCAGCTCGGCGGCCGCGACCACGCGATTGACGATGCCCAACTGCAAGGCGCGCGCCGCATCCAGCGGCGCGCCGAGCAGGCACAGCTCCAGGGTGGCCGCGCGGCCGGCCAGGCGCAGCAGGCGTTGGGTGCCGCCGAAGCCGGGGATCAGGCCCAGGTTGATTTCCGGCTGGCCCAGCTTGGCGTTGTCGGCGGCGATGCGCAGGTGGCAGGCCATCGCCAGCTCCAGGCCGCCGCCCAGTGCGAATCCGTTCACCATCGCGACCACAGGCTTGGGCAGGGTCTCGATCCGGCGCATCAGGCGTTGCCCGCGCAGCGAGAAATCGCGCGCATCGGTGGGGCGCAGGTCGGCCATTTCGGCGATGTCGGCCCCGGCCACGAAGGCCTTGGGACCGGCGCCGGTCAGCACGACGACCCTTGTGGCAGCGTGCCTGGCGGCATCCTCGAAGGCCGCCAGCAAGGCATCCAGGGTGGCTGCGTTCAGGGCATTGAGCTTGTCGGGGCGGTTGACGGTGATGCGGCGGATGCCGCCCTGGTCGGTAATGCTGATGGGGGAATCGGTCATGGTCGCTTCGATGAATTGCGGGGATCCGGGGTGGAACTTCGGGTCTGGGGCGGGGTCTCAGCCCGGGTCGTCACTGGCGGTTAAGCACCCCGGCGGCTATCCTAACGCGTCCTAATGGGGCGGTTCGACCGCCCCATTCCATTCCCGGAGATTGTTGATAATGAAGTTGCGTTTGCTTGCCGCCACCCTCGCGGCCCTGACCCTGGTAGCCGGCTCCGCCTTCGCGCAAACCACGCCGGCCCCTGACAAGAATTCGCTGAGCTACGCGCTTGGCTACGACCTTGGACGCAACCTGATCGAAAGCGGCGAAGCCGTGGACGTGAACACCGTGATCAAGGCCCTGCAGGATGGTTACGGCAAGAAGGAGCCCACCGTCCCCGTCGCCCAGCTGCGCACCGCCGTGGAAGCCATGCAGAAGCGCCAGATGGAGAAGGCCAAGGTCGAGTTCGACAAGGCTGCGGCCGCGAACAAGACCAAGAGCGACGCCTTCCTGGCCCAGAACAAGGCCAAGACCGGCGTGCAGACCCTCCCGGGCGGCGTGCAATACCGCGTGGTCGAAGCCGGTAGCGGCGCCAAGCCGACCCAGGCCAGCAACGTGACCCTGCAGTACAAGGGCGCGCTGACCGACGGCCGTGTGTTCGTCGACACCTTCAGCCCGCAGCAGGGCCAGACCGCGCCGCCGGCGCCGATGGCGATCAAGGTCAGCGAAATCCCGCTGGTGGGCCTGCGCGAAGCGCTGCTGCAGATGCCTGCCGGCGCGCGCTGGGAAGTGGTGCTGCCGGCCGAGAAGGCCTATGGCAATACCCCGCAGTCGCCGATCGGCCCGAATCAGGTCGTGGTGTTCGACGTCAAGCTGGTCAGCGTCAAGTGACGTAACGGCCCATGCGCATAGCGCATGGCTTTGCCGTTACGCCATCCCCGCGAAAGCGGGGATCCAGCGACTTCCTGCTTTCGCTTTAATCCAAGTCGTCCCATTGCGCCGGCCACATGTCGGCGCAATGCTTTTCCGAAGCCACGCGAGGCGGCATTGCGCGTTACGCTTCGCAGGTGTCTGATTCCATGAATTCCGCTTTCCGCGCCGTGCTCAGCCCGTGCATAGGCGTCTGTACCCTGGGTGACGACGGGCTGTGCGACGGTTGTTTGCGCACGTCCAACGAGATTGCCCGCTGGTCGCAGATGAATGATGACGAACGCCTGCGTTTGATGGAGGTCCTGCCGGGCCGCGAACAGGTGCGCGCGGGATTCGATTCGATGCTGCGTGAGCGCGAGGCACTGCGCAGCGTGCTGCATCCGTTGAGCCAGATGCCGATGCAGGCTGGCTGGAACCACGAAGAGCTCATCGACCTGCTGCCTCCGGGCCCGCCGGCCGAAGCGGCGGTGCTGGCGGGGCTGGTTCCGCGCAAGCACGGCACGCAGGTCCTGCTGACCCGGCGCACCGACAGCCTGCGCCACCATGGCGGGCAGGTCAGTTTCCCGGGCGGACGCATAGAGCCGGGCGACGACGACGCCATTGCCGCGGCCATACGCGAAAGCGGCGAGGAGATCGCGCTGACCGCGTTGCAGATATCGCCGCTGGGCTTCCTGGATCCGTTCACCACCATCAGCGGTTTCCGGGTGATGCCGGTGGTTGCGGTGATCGATCCGTCCTACGTAGCCAGGCCTGATCCCAATGAAGTCGCCGATGTGTTCGAAGTCCCCCTCGACTTCCTGATGGCGCCGGAAAACCTGCGCCGGGTCGAGGTCGACTATCGCGGCCGCCGCCGGGCGGTGCTGGAATACGACTGGCCCGGCCAACGCATATGGGGCGCCACCGCAGCGATCCTGTTCAACCTGCGCGAACGCCTGGCGGGGTTCGTGTGAACTGGACCACGCTGGTCGATGCGGGTGCCTTGGCCGCTGCGCTCGCCAGCGAAGAACTGCGGATCGTCGATGCGCGTTTCGCATTGATGGACCCTTCAGCCGGTGCCCGCGGCTACGAAGAGTCGCATCTGCCCGGCGCGGTGCACGCCGATCTCAACACCGACCTGTCGGATCTCTCCAGGCTCGGGCAGGGACGTCACCCGCTTCCCGATGCTTCGACGTTCACACGCAGATTGGGCGAGTGGGGCATCGGTCCCCGACACCAGATCGTGGTCTATGACGCGGGCGACGGCAGCATGGCCGCGGCGCGGCTGTGGTGGATGCTGAAGCTGCTGGGCCACGAACGCGTTGCGGTGCTCGATGGCGGTCTTGCCGCCTGGCGCGCGCAGGGCCTGCCGGAAACGCCGGTTCTTCCGGACGTGACGGTGGAGCCTGCCTATCCTGCGAATTTCGATGACTCGCGCATCGTTTCCGCCCATGAAGTGGAGTCGCGCTTGGGCGATGCGCTGGGCTGGTTGCTGGACGCACGCGCCGGCGAGCGTTTCCGCGGCGAAGCAGAGCCGATCGATCCGGTAGCCGGCCATGTGCCGGGTGCGGTCAATCGTCCGGTCGCCGATAACCTGGTAGGTGGACGGTTCAAGCCGTCGCAACAACTGCATGACGAAATCGCGCCACTGCTGTCCGGTCACAAACCGGAAGACGTGGTGCTGATGTGCGGTTCCGGCGTCACCGCCTGCCACCTG
>JAKFDG010000494.1:0-2389 GCA_036677285.1 Pseudoxanthomonas sp. | reverse complement strand
GATGGTCGTGTTCTGCGCCTCGTCCAGGATCACGAAAGCATCGTTGAGCGTGCGTCCGCGCATGTACGCAAGCGGCGCGATCTCGATGACGTTCTTCTCCAGCAGCTTGAGCACCTTCTCCACGCCGAACATCTCGTACAGCGCGTCGTACAGCGGGCGCAGGTAGGGGTCGACCTTCTGGCTCAGGTCGCCGGGCAGGAAGCCGAGTTTTTCGCCCGCTTCAACCGCCGGCCGCACCAGGATCAGCCGCTGCACGCGCGATTCGTTGAGCGCTTCCACCGCGCTGGCCACGGCGAGGAAGGTCTTGCCTGTGCCGGCCGGTCCGATGCCGAAGTTGATGTCGTGGGTGGCGATGGCGTGCAGGTAGTTGGCCTGGTTGGGACCGCGTCCGCGCACCGTGCCGCGCTTGACCTTGATCGCCACGTCCTGCGGTTGGAAACCGCCGGCGGCGACGTGGTCGACATTGGCGGCGTTGAGCCGCAGGTGGATGGATTCGTTGTCGAAGGTCTCCTCGCCTGCTTCGGCGTACAACGCCCGCAGCAGCTTCTCCGTGGCTCCGACAGCGGCGCTCGGGCCGGTGACCTTGAAGATGTTGCCGCGGTTGGCGATCTCCACGCCCAGGCGCAGTTCGATCTGGCGCAGGTGCGCATCGAACGGGCCGGACAGGTTGGCCAGGTGTTCGGCGTTGTCGGGTTCCAGGGTGAATTCGCGCTTGTCGGGGGCAGTCATGGCTTCGGTCAATGTCGGGTCTGGTCGTCGGCGTCTTCGACACGCCACTGGTGGAATACATAGGCCTCGTCGTCGATCAGGGCCTGGTCGAAATGTTCGGCTTCCGGCGCTTCCTCGCGGCTGCGCTGCCCGGGCTCCTCGCGCACGCCGGTCACCTGCCAGCCCGCTTCGCGCAGGAAATCGCTGGCGTGGCGGACAGGGTCCTCGGACAGCCCCGGCATCTGGTAGCAGAGCACGTAGGCCCCGCCGAACTCGTTGAATTCAGGGGCTTCGGGCAGGGGCTGGGCTTCGAGCACGAAGACCCACAATCGGGGTGCGTTCTGGGGGATGGCGATGGTCCGCGGAGCTGTCTGGACGGGCGTTGCAGGGTAGCGCGCCGGTGCCGGGACGGCCAGCCGCCATGCCGTCCGTCGGCTGGAGCTTGCAGTTAATTAATTGGTGAATTAAATTAATTTGCATGACCAGACCATCTCCTTCCAAGACCGTCGCCACCGCGACGCGACCGGCTAAGCCTGGGCGCAAGCGTGCGCCTGGCCGGCCGCTGGCCGATTCCCCCGACCTTCGGGCCCGCCTTCTGGATGCGGCGCTGGCCTGTTTCGTCCGCAGGGGCATCGCCGTCACCTCGTTGCGCGACATCGCCACGGAAGCCAGCGTGACCCCGGCCCTGCTGCACTACTACTTCGGCGACAAGGCGCAACTCCAGCAGGCGGTGATCGAAGAGAAGATCCTGCCGATCTTCGCCGCGATGCGGGAACCCTTGATGCAGGCCGGCGACGACATCGCCGCGCTCATCGCCGGTTTCGTCGGCGGCATCGGCAGGATCGTGGCCGAGCATCCGTGGCTGCCGCCGTTGTGGGTCAGGGAAGTGCTGTGCGAAGGCGGTGCCTTGCGCGACCTGCTGTTCGAGCGGGTCGGTCCGCAGATACCGCAGATGATGGCGCAGCGTTTCGCCCAGGCGCAGGCGCGAGGCCGGATCAATCCGGATCTCGATCCGCGCCTGCTGATGGTGTCGCTGGTCGGGCTGACCCTGTTCCCGGCGGCGGGAGCGCCCATCTGGCGGCGGCTGTTCAATGCCGACGATCTCGATTTCAACACCCTGCGCCTGCACACCCTGTCGTTGCTGGACCGCGGACTGGAGCTGGACCATGCGAAATAAGTCGCCACGTTTGCTGCTCGTCTTCTGCATCCTGGCGCTTTCCGCATGCCGGGACGCCCCGCCGCAGGCATTGGGTACGCTGGAATGGGATCGCATCACGCTGCCCGCGCCAGTGGCCGAGAAGATCGTGCGGATCGACGTGCGCGAAGGCCAGCAGGTCGCCGCCGGTGCGCCGCTGCTGCAACTGGAACTGACCCGCACCCAGTCGCAACTCGCCGCGGCGCAGGCGCAGGCGCAGCAGAGCCGCGAAGCGTTGTCGGAGCTGGAAGCCGGTCCGCGCAGCGAAGACATCGACCAGGCGCGCGCGAACTTGTCCGCCGCCCAGGCGCAGGCCGCCGATGCGCGTGCCTACTACAACCGGTTGCAACCGCTGGGCCGGCAGAAGCTTGTCGCCGCCGCGGATGTCGATCGCGCACGCGCCGCTGCCGGCAATGCGGAGGCGCAGGTGCGGGCCGCGCAGGCGGCGCTGCTGGAACTGCAGCGCGGCACGCGCAGCGAGCAGGT
>JAKFDG010000493.1:0-6430 GCA_036677285.1 Pseudoxanthomonas sp. | reverse complement strand
AGCGAGCTGTATGGACGGGCCGTCGCCGTCTACTACCGCCGCGGCGAGGGCTTCGGCTGGCACAAGCTGTAGGGAAGCCGGCTCTGGGAGCGCAGCGCCGCGCTCACCATCCGTAGAGCTTCCAGTACACCGGTGAGATGTCCTTCTCGCCGGCACCCTTGCTCTTGTCCAGGCGGCCGTCGCCGTTCTCGTCCATCAGGTAGTAGGCCGGGCCACGCGAAGGCGTGACCTTGACCATGCGCAGCTGCCCGGCGACCCGGTATTCCTCGATCACGTCGCCATTGGCTTCGGTGCGCACCGCGACCTGGGCGTCGGCGAGGTCCACGGCGGGATCGTTCTGCGCCGAGCCCATCGAGGCGCAGCCGGCGAGCATCATCAGCGGCACGATCAGCAGGGTTTTCATGGCACGACCTCGCGTTCCAGCGGTAGGTGGGGATGCTGCAGGTGGGGATTATGTCGCCGGCCGCGCTAAGCGTGCGTGAGAAGCCGGGGGTAGAATCCGTTCATGCCAAGACTCGTATTGATCGACGGTTCCAGTTACCTGTACCGCGCCTTCCATGCGCTGCCGCCGCTGAGCAATGCGGCCGGCGAGCCCACCGGCGCACTGTTCGGCGTGGTCAACATGCTGCGCGCGACGCTGAAGGAGAAACCGGAATACGTCGCCTTCGTGGTCGATGCGCCGGGCAAGACCTTCCGCGACGACCTGTATCCGCAGTACAAGGCCAATCGCGCCGCGATGCCCGATGACCTGCGCGCGCAGGTGCAGCCGATGTGCGACATCGTGCAGGCCCTGGGCATGCCGATCCTGCGCGTGGACGGGGTGGAAGCCGACGACGTGATCGGCACGCTGGCCCTGCAGGCCGTCAACGACGGCATCGACGTGACCATCTCCACCGGCGACAAGGACTTCGCCCAGCTGGTGCGCCCCGGGCTGGCGCTGGTCAACACCATGAGCGGCAGCCGCCTGGATTCGGACGAGCGCGTGTTCGAGAAGTTCGGGGTGAAGCCCACGCAGATCATCGACCTGCTCGCGCTGATGGGCGATGCCGTCGACAACGTGCCGGGCGTGGAGAAATGCGGACCCAAGACCGCGGCCAAATGGTTGGCCGAATACGACACGCTGGACGGGGTAATGGCGCACGCTGGCGACATCAAGGGTAAGATCGGCGACAACCTGCGCGCGGCACTGCACCGGTTGCCGTTGAATCGCGAGCTGGTCACCATCAAGACCGATGTCGCACTCGACGGCAACGCGCAAAGCCTGGGCCTGCGCGAACAAGATGCGGAATCCTTGCGAGTGTTCTACCAGCGCTACGGCTTCAACCAGGCGCTGAAGGAGCTCGATGGCAAGGTCGTCGGGCCGATCGCTGAAAAGGAACCCGGGCGCGCGCGCGGCACCGGTTTCGTCGCAGCCTCCGCAACCGAGACGATGCTCGATCCCGCGCTCTCGGCGGCCGGCGAGTACGAAACCGTGCTCACCGCGGAGCAACTCGACGCCTTGATCGGCGTGCTTCACAAGGCCGATGAATTCGCCTTCGACAGCGAAACCGACAGCCTCGACCCGATGCAGGCCAACCTGGTCGGGCTGAGCTTTTCGGTCGAGCCCGGCAAGGCGTTCTACCTGCCGCTGGCGCACGACTATCCGGGCGCACCCGCGCAGCTGGACCGCGCCACGACGCTGGCCGCGCTGGCGCCGCTGTTCGCCGATGCCAGTAAGCGGAAGCTCGGTCAGCATGGGAAATACGACCTGCACGTGCTGCGTCGCCACGGCGTCGAAGTCGCCGGCTATGCCGACGACACCATGCTGGAGAGCTTCGTGCTGAATTCCGGCAGCAGCCGCCACGACATGGACAGCCTGGCCAAACGCTACCTCGGCTACGACACGATCAAGTACGAGGAAGTGGCGGGCAAGGGCGCCAAGCAGATCCTGTTCTCGCAGGTCGCCCTCGACGATGCCACCCGCTACGCTGCGGAGGACGCCGACATCACCTTGCGCCTGCATCGCGCGCTGGGTCCGAAGCTCGCCGCCGAGCCGGGCCTGCACAGCGTGTATCGCGACATCGAGATGCCGCTGGTACCGGTGCTGGAACGCATCGAGGCCAACGGGGTGATGATCGACGCCAACGAACTGCGCCGGCAGTCGGCCGACCTCGGCAAGCGCATGCTCGTTGCGCAGCAGAAGGCCACCGAGCTGGCCGGCCGCACCTTTAATCTCGACTCGCCCAAGCAGCTGGGTGCGCTGCTGTTCGAAGAACTGAAACTGCCGGTGATGGTGAAGACGCCCTCGGGGCAGCCTTCGACCAACGAGGAAGCGCTGGAAGCCATCGCCGACCAGCACGAACTGCCGCGGGTCATCCTGGAATACCGCGGCCTCGCCAAATTGCGCAGCACCTACACCGACAAGCTGCCGGAAATGGTCAATCCCGACACCGGGCGCGTGCACACCAGCTACCACCAGGCGGGCGCCGCGACCGGGCGCCTGTCTTCCTCCGACCCCAACCTGCAGAACATCCCGATCCGCACCGAAGACGGCCGCCGCATCCGCAAGGCCTTCGTCGCGCCGCCCGGGCGCAAGTTGATCGCATGCGATTATTCGCAGATCGAATTGCGGATCATGGCCCATCTGTCCGAAGACCCGGGGCTGGTGCGCGCGTTCGAGTCCGGCGCCGACATCCACAAGGCCACCGCGGCGGAAGTGTTCGGCCGCAAGCTCGAGGAAGTCACCGGCAACGAACGCCGTGCGGCCAAGGCGATCAACTTCGGCCTGATGTACGGCATGAGCGCCTTCGGCCTGGCGCGCCAGCTCGGCATCGGCCGTGGCGAGGCGCAGGACTACATCGCGCTCTACTTCAGCCGCTATCCCGGCGTCCGCGATTTCATGGAGCGCACCCGCCAGCAGGCGCGCGAGCAGGGCTATGTGGAAACGGTGTTCGGCCGCCGCCTCTACCTGGACTACATCAACAAGGGTACCCAGGGCCAACGCGCCGGTGCCGAGCGCGCCGCGATCAATGCGCCGATGCAGGGCACTGCCGCCGACATCATCAAACGCGCGATGGTCGCGGTGGACGCGTGGCTGGCCGACCATGCCGCGCGCGCGCTGATGATCCTGCAGGTGCACGATGAGCTGGTGTTCGAGGCTGAACAGGATTTCGTCGACACCCTGCTGCAGGAAGTCACGGTGCGAATGTCCGGCGCCGCGCAACTCTCCGTCCCGCTCGTGGTCGATAGTGGCGTCGGCGATGACTGGGATGAGGCCCATTAACGGCCGCCGGGGGACACAAATGCTTGTGTTACCGGCGGTTAGGCGGTTTTACTCGGCACCGACTCAGGAAATAAATTCAGAACCGGGCAGTTTAGTAAAATGAATCTGTCCTAAATATCACTGATTTTTAACCGGAATCTTCACGAACTATCCATGCATCGTCTGGTCTTATAGCCCGTGACAGATGCAAGGTCTGTCGCGGATCTCTCCCATCCCCTGGAGTGATCTCTGGAACGAAGGCCCCTCCCCAGGCCTAGTTCCCTGGCCCCGCTGACCCCCCCCTGGTCTGCGGGGCTTTTTATTTGCGCCGCGGAAAGTTCGCGCACCTCCGTCGGGCGCGAGCGGCTTCAAGAGTCGAAGGCGCACGAACAAGGCTACATTGCGCACACCTTTCCGAGTTGCGAGTAAGCCATGAGCAACCTGTTCGATCTGGCGATGCCGTGGTGGGAGTTCGTGTTGCGCGCGGTTGTGGTGTACGTGGTGCTGCTGGTCCTGATCCGGTTGTCGGGCAAGCGCACGATGGGCCAGTTCACGCCGTTCGACATGCTCTTGATCGTGTTGCTGGGCAACGCAGTGCAGAACTCGCTCCTGGGCGAGGACGTGTCGCTGCCGGGCGGCTTGCTGCTGGCCGCGGTCCTGATTGCCGTGAACTGGTGCGTGGCCTTCGTGACCTCGCGTAGTCACCGTGCCGAACGGATGGTGGAAGGCGTGCCGGTGGTACTGGCGCGAGACGGCCAGCTGTTCCGCAGCGTGCTCAAACGCGAGATGGTCAGCGAAGACGACTTCGACGAGGCCCTTCGCCAGAACGGACAGATGACGCTGACCGACGTGCGCATCGCCTTGCTGGAAACCAACGGCACCATCAGTGTGGTGGCGCGCGACAGTGATGGCGGCAAGGCCACGTCGAACGTTCCGGACCCAGCTGATCAGGACAACTCGGACAACCAGTCGCGCGGCAGCAGGTAGTCGGCCAGTCGAGCCTCGTCGCTGCCAGGCTCGGGCGCATAGCCATATTCCCAGCGCACGCGCGGCGGCAAACTCATCAGGATCGATTCGGCACGGCCGCCACTTTGCAGCCCGAACAACGTGCCGCGGTCATAGACCAGGTTGAATTCCACATAGCGTCCACGCCGGTACAGCTGGAACTCGCGCTCGCGCTCGCCGTGGGACGTGTCCTTGCGGCGCGCGACCAGCGGCAGGTAGGCATCGAGGAAACCGTCGCCAACCGCGCGCTGGTAGGCGAAGTCGCGTTCGAAATCGTCACCGAGGTCGTCGAAGAACAAGCCGCCGACACCGCGGGTCTCGTTGCGATGCTTGAGGAAGAAGTATTCATCGCACCAGCGCTTGTGCGCGTCGTAGCGTTCCGCACCCCCGAATGGCTCGCACAGGTCGCGTGCGGTGCGGTGCCAGTGCAGCACGTCCTCGTCGAACGGATAGAACGGAGTCAGGTCGAAACCGCCGCCGAACCACCAGGCCACCGTCTGGCCATCGCGCTCGGCGTGGAAGTGGCGCACGTTGGCGTGGGTGGTGGGCAAGTACGGGTTATGTGGGTGGAACACCAGCGACACGCCGACCGCGCGCCACGAAGCGCCGGCCAGTTCCGGCCGGTGCGCGGACGCAGACGGCGGCAGCTTGGTGCCGGAAACATCGGAGAAGCCGACGCCGGCCTGCTCGAACACCGCGCCCTCGCGCAGGATGCGGGTGCGTCCACCACCACCCTCCGCGCGCGTCCAGTTGTCCTCGATGAAACGCGCGCCGCCGTCGGCGGCCTCGATCGCGGTGCAGATACGATCCTGCAGGTCGGTCAGGTAGTGGCGGACACGGTCGAAATCGTTCATGCGCCTATTCTAGCGGCGCATGCGGCTGGCCATCCTGCATCGGATCAGCGGCTGAACTCGGCGCGGATCGCCGGCGTGCACAGCTTCCAGATGATGACGCCGTGGATGACGGCGACCAGCGCCGCGGCAACCACCATCATGATCTTCATCGCCGATTGCATGCTCTGGAACAACGGATCCGAGGCGGCAAGGTCGGCGCCGGCCTGGGTGCCCATCCACGCCATCAGCTGCATCATCCAGAACATCATGGCGAAACCGAAGATCGCGCCGAGGACGAGACAGGCGATGAAGCCGAGCCGGCCCCATTCGCGGCGCTTGAGCAGGCCCCAGGACGCCGCAGTGAAGGCGGCGGAGAACAGCAGGGACAGCAGGTTCAACAGGCCGAGGTGGTCGAACACCTGCAGCATCGCCGGCGGCAAGGCCATGCCACCGGCCGCGAACTGCCCGCGCATGAGTTCGCCCGGCGGCATCAACACCAGCATCACCGCCTGCAATGCGCCGGAGGCCACCCCGAGTGCACCCAGCGCCAGGGAGATCCAGGCCATCACGGTGACGAAGGTCGAGGCCGGGGTCGGTAGCGGCGGTGGAGGGTTCATGCGCGGTCCTTGCAGGGAGTGGGTTACTTCAGGTTTTCCTCGAATAACTTCAGCACGCGTTTGTACTCGTCCAGCCACGAATCGGCGCGGGTGAAGCCATGGCGCTCCAGCGGATACGGCGCGATTTCCCAGTCGTCCTTGCGCAGCTCGATCAGCTTCTGGGTCAGCACCACCGAATCCTTGAAGAACACATTGTCGTCCATCATCCCGTGCGCGATCAGCAGGTGGTCCTGCAGGCCGGCGGCGTATTCGATCGGCGAAGACGCCTTGTAGGCCTCCGGATCGAGTTCCGGGGTGTTGAGGATGTTGCTGGTGTACTCGTGGTTGTACTGGGTCCAGTCCACCACCGGGCGCAGCGCCGCGCCGGCCTTGAACTTGCCGGGTTCGCGGAACAGGGCCATGAAGGTCATGAAGCCGCCATAGGAGCCGCCGTAGATGCCGGCGCGGTCACGGTCGCCCTGCTTCTCGACGACCAGCCAGTCCAGGCCGTCCAGGTAATCCTCCAGTTCCGGATGGCCCATGTTGCGGTAGATGGCGGTGCGCCAGTCGCGGCCATAGCCTTCGCTGCCGCGATAGTCCAGGTCGAGCACGACGTAGCCGCGCTGGACCAGCAGGTTGTGGAACATCTGTTCGCGGAAGTATTCCGGCCAGTGCGATTCGGCGTTCTGCAGGTAGCCGGCGCCATGCACGAACATCACGATCGGATGTTTCTTGCCTGGTTCGGAGGTCGTGGG
>JAKFDG010000492.1:0-7794 GCA_036677285.1 Pseudoxanthomonas sp. | reverse complement strand
TGCCACGATGAAAGTTTGAGGTCCATGGTCCGACTTTGCCCGGGGCACTGTTAGACGCATGTTATTCAGGCGATTGATTGCTTAATCGCTATAGCCAGTGAGAGAAATGGCATACCCGTCAGTACGCGCCAACGCGCAGTGAAGCGAAGAAGATTCTTGCGCGGGCACTCAAAAAACAGGGAGCCCCAAGGAAGTCCTTGAGGCTCTCTGGAGGCCTCCCCAGGTTCCCCCGAGGGCTCGATGCCCGCGACTAGCCGACCGGCACGGGGCTCGGCTGCTTCGCCTTCGAAAACTCGTTGGCAGCTTCAGGCGAGCTTTCCATTTTTCGCAACTCGAGTTATGTCGAAGTGAGCTCGAAGGCGCCCGGGTGCCGCTCGGTCTTAACAGAATGGATGCGCGCATTCGTCGCTGAGGTGAATAGTTGCCCAATCATTCACTTTTTCAGCAGCGCAGGCAGATTTCTTCACTCCAGCAAAACGGTAGTCGCGCATTACTGGGATTGCCGTCAGGCACCGCGAAAATCAGTTCGCACCGAGGTTGAAAATGAACAAGATTCCTGCTTCAACGGGCATGGCATTTGCTGTGATGCTTGCCGGTTGTGCGACGACGCCGGCTCCGCTGCAAGGGACCTACTCGTCGACGAGGCCTACCGTGGGCTCAACCGCTGCGGCCGGTGAAACGGTCCGATGGGGCGGCACCATCGTCGAAACTTCCCCAGGCCCGGAGCAAACCTGTTTCCAGGTTCTCTCCCGCAACCTGTCTTCGACAGGTCGACCGGCGCGGCTGTCGGCTGACGTGAATGACGCGCGCTTCGTCGCGTGCCGTGCGGGCTTCTACGACCCTGCCGTTTTCTCGCAAGGCAGGGAAGTCACGTTCATCGGACAGACCACCGCGCCCCAGCCAGTCAAGATCGGAAACTTCGACTACCGGGTGCCAGCCCTTTCGGCTTCGGTGGTCTATCTGTGGCCGCAGCGTCCTGACGTGGTCAGGGTGAGGCCGTCACCGTTTTACGATCCCTTCTGGGGGCCGAGGTGGGGGCGGTATGGCTGGTGGGGTTGGTGGTAGCGCAAGGCAGGCCCGATTCATCCGGCAAACGCGAAGCGGAATTTCTTTAGGATCTGAATGCAGTGGACAAACATCGACGCCCACGCCGAAGGAAATTGGTGAGGTTGCTCGCCTGGCTGTACTCAATGCTCAGTCCGGCCCAGCGACCCACCAGGGAGAAGGCCGGGCGGGATATTTGGATTCAGGTTAATCGGGGGATGGTCTCGCGGGCCACTGGAGCACCTAGCGGACCGACTCCAGGAAGGTCGTGGCGTCGTGGCGCGGAGCGCTTTCCCTAAGCATGCCGCACCGTTCCCCGAAACCGCCTACCTGACAAGCCACTCTTTTGCCGGCAGCAGATGCCGCTCAACGCATACTTGTTCAGCCCCTTCTTGAACCGACGGGCCGCGCTGCCTGCACGCTGGCCTCAAGGATCCCCAATCGGTAGCCGAGATCTTGCAAAGCTCCGGTTATTTCGGGGTGTTCGTAGTCAGTGCCGGCCAGCGCCTTCAGCGCAACTAGCCCCTGGTCCCATACCGCTTGTCGTTCTGACAATGGACAGGTAACGCACGTCACCCATAGCCGATCGATGTGGGCCCGCAGCGTTACCTTCAGTTCTGATTCGCGGGGCATGACGCTCGTCCCTACAGGACAGGACGCACGGTACGCCCAACAAGGGTCGCGGGTCCGTGAAGATGGGCCGGACAGAGCCGCGGTCCCGCTTCGCGCAAAATGAGCCTCGACTCGAAACTAGCGCATCGGGGGCGTTTTGCACGGGAACTGCACGAACGCGAGCACAGCGTGTGGCCCGGCCCGGACTGCGTTGCTCACCAGCGCGTCGGCAAGCCCTTGGTGAGAACCAGCCGTTTCTTTTCGTCCCGGCTCAGGAATCCACCGCGCGTCAGATCACCGATGATGTGATTGACCATTTCCCGCGTGGCGCCCACCCGGTTCGCGATTTCCTGCTGCGTGATGGCGGGCGGGATCACGCGGACATCTCCCTCGCTTACGGCAACCTGGTCCAGGGTGGCGACCGTTCGTTCGTAGACATCATTCAACGCCAGGCTCTTGCTTAGCTGGGTGGCGTGACGCAATCGCGCTATCAGGTTGTAGACCAGGCATTCCGCGAACTCCGGGTAAGCCTTCATGAAGCTGCGAATCTCCAGGTGGTCGACCACGACGCATTGCGAATCGCTTACCGCCTTGACCGATGCCGACCTGAGGCCGCCATCCAGGAACAGTTCGCCGAAGAACTCCCCGGGCTGCAGGATGTTGTAGACCAGCTCGCGGCCCTTGTTGTCCCGTGTGTAGACCTTGAGTTCCCCGGAAACAAGAATGTAGAGCGCGTCGGAGACGTCGCCTTCTGCGATCAGCAGCTCATTACGGGCGTACTTCCTCGCTTCCCCGCACAGCGCCAGCTGCGAGAGCAGTTCCCCGGAAAGGGCATTTACGTTCTCTCTTTTCATGCTGGTTTGGGTGCCGTCCGCTCGGTGCGGCGAGTCCGGAAGCATAGCCCAGGTCAGACGGAGCCCTGCGCATGGCCGGGACTCCAGGCAGGAGCCGCCCGCCCGGCTGTGAACTATTTACGTTGCGCGTCCTTGCGGCGAGTGCTCCCATGCGATTCCGTGCGTGCACAAGCGCGCGCCAGCGCAGTTGCGCTGGAAGCGGTTGAAACCGACGCGTTCTCACGGAACCTTGGTGGATGAGCGCCGGAAGCTAAGGATAGTGACGTGATCGTATTCGGCATCCTCGGCCTGGGCCTCATTCTCGGGGCGATCTGGCATGAGATACAGGTGTGGCGCGGGAAGCGTCCGCGCTGAGACCAAGGGCCTGGTAGTCGTGGCCCTCCCCTCCAGCGCTGCCCCTGTTTTATTACCTGGCTTCACCCGCTGACCTCGGGCTTGGCTCGATAATTCGCCGTGGCCAAGCAAAGTAAGTCCGCCACGCATAACCCCACGGAACCACCGCCGCCAGCAGCGGCAGCGCGAGGAACGAGCCGGCGAGCTCGCCAGTGGGCGTGCCCCACAGCGTTCCGGCCTGCCACAGCGGAACCGCGACGAACGCCATCCAGATCGTCTTGTAGCCGATGGTGAAGAACATCAGCGGCAACCAGCGCAGCGGACGGAACACCCCGAACAATGCGAGCGCGGGATAGGTGGCCCACACCGCGAACGCGATCGCGCGCACCGGTTCCAACGGGCCCTCGTGCGCCAGCAGCACGCGCCAGGCGAACGGCGCGACGAACACCAGCATCAGCAGGAAGAACAGGCGCAGGCCCCAGATCTGGATCGGGCGAACGCCGTCGTGGCGCGGGTCGGGGGCGAAAAAACGGACGAGCGGACGGACGAACATGGCATCACTCCTCGGCAGGAACCGTGGGATCGAAGGCGAGCAGGTCGCCGGGCTGGCACTCCAGCGCCGCGCAGATCGCCTCGAGCGTGGAGAAGCGGATCGCCTTGGCCTTGCCGGTCTTCAGGATCGACAGGTTGGCGAGGGTGAGGTCGACGCGCGCGGCGAGCTCGGTGAGGGTCATGCGGCGCGCGTGCAGCAGTCCATCGAGGCGGACGACAATGGCCATATCACAGTGCCCCCATGTCACACCGTTCCTTCGAGGTCGGCGCGCATGCGCGCGCCGTGCGCGAACACGCCGGACAGCACGAACAGCATCAGCACCGCGAGCCACGGTGCGAAGGTGAAGCCGCCCAGCCGTCCCGGCTCCCACACCGCCGCCGCGATCGCCATCACGATCAGCCGCAGCACCTCCAGTGCCAGCACGCTCCACGCGATCGCGTCCAGGCGCCGGGCGTTGGGGAGGATGAACGGGTCGCCGCCGCGCACCGTGTCGACGATGGCCAGCAACCGGCGCAGGATCGTGTGCACGATCGCCGCGCCGACCAGGCCGACGACGACGATCGCGCGCAGCCCGAGGGGCACCAGCGGGTACTTGGACACGATGTCGAAGCCGAGTGCCCTTTCCGGCCAGCCGGGCATCAAGAAGCTTGCGCCCAGCAGCACAGCGATGCAGCCGGCGTAGAGGAGGTTGAGGACGGTCAGGCCCTGGATGACCGGGCGGGCGACAGCGAGGGCGCGGGCGGAGGTGCGGTTCATGGTGGTTTCCCCGACGGAGTTATCGTAAAGCGATAATAAACATATCGCTAAACGATAAAAATAGGCCGAAAGTCACCCCCGGCCTACCCACTGGTCAGGAGGTTCCTGCGCGAAAGCAGGGTTCGGAATCGACTTTTTTCCCGGGGCGGCTAGTGGCCATGGGCGCCGAGGAAAAAGAGGTCAGGTTCGTTTACGAGCAGTTGCGATGGTGGCCCGGGGCCCTCTGCGGAGCGGGGAAAATGGAGTTGGAGTACTTTTTCCTTCGCCCCTGGCCTCTGCTTCAAAGGATCGGTGTGCAATGAAACTGTTCTTCAGCCGCAACCCCAATCCACGCCTCGCAGTGGCAGTGGCACGCCATCTGGGCGCGAAGGTCGAGTTCGAGTTCGCCGCCCCCCGGGCCCCGGGCCACGGTGAGAGGTATCGCCCGCTGAACCCGAATCTGCTGCTGCCCATACTGTCAGGCCAGGGGAAAAGCCTCTGGGAGGCCGACGCCATAGCCTGTCGGCTGTCGCGCGACGCGCGTTCGGATTTCTGGCGCACGGACGACGACGAGCCCGCGATGATCCAGTGGCTCAGTTGGGGCAAGGAGAACTTCGCAAGAGCCTGCGACATGGTGCATTTCGAACGCGGGACAAAGCAGCGGTACGGACTTGGCCCGGTGGACCAGCAGCGGGTCGAGGAAGGGCTGGGGCGCTTCGGCACGGCTGCGGCGATCCTCGATGCCGAGCTTTCCGGGCGGGGATGGCTGGTGGGGGATTCGGTGTCCTATGCCGACTTCCGGATGGCGACATTCCTGCCCTTCAACGATGTCGCGGGGTTGCCGCTGGAGGACTACCCGTCCGTCGAGCGGTGGTATCGCCAACTCGAAGAGATCGACGCGTGGCGCGATCCCTTCGGGGGATTGGATGCACCCGAACTGCCGCCGGTGCCGGGCTGACAACCGGTCAGGTCCGTAGGAGGGGCTTAAGCCCACCGTTCCCAGTTCCGAGGTCCCGCCGTCCGATGCGCGGCGATGGTGGGCCAAGTCCCAGCAATGGAACTACTACGCCGACCGGCGCCTGATGAGCGCCGTCGAGGACACCGTGCAACAGCCCTTGTCAGAACGTGATCTTCACCGAACCCGCACTGCGTTGCGCTTCACCGTGGAAGACCGCTTCGATGTTGTTGCCATCGGGGTCCAGCACGAAGGCCGCGTAATAGCCCGGGTGGTAGGGCCGTTCGCCCGGCGCGCCATTGTCGGTTCCGCCGTTGGCCAGCGCGGCCTTGTGGAAGGTATCGACCATGGCCCGGTCCTGCGCCTGGAAAGCGAGGTGATGGCGGCCGGTCAGCTTGCCTTGCGCGGCCTCGCTGCCGGCCGTGGAAACGAACAGTTCGTCGGCCCAGAAATAATCCTCACCCGTGCCGCCCATGGGCACTTTCAATACGTCGAACACCGCGCCATAAAAAGCCTGGCTTGCGGCAAGGTCGCGCACCACCAGTTGGAGGTGATCGATCAGGCGGCCGCGATGCAGTTCTTCGGTTTCCATGGAATGTTCCTGTGCGTGGCGGAAGCCGGTTTATAGCATTGGACGAAGCACGGGGATTTACGCTTCCTTGACTTCCCCCGATCCGCCAACTGACGAGTTGCCAACTACCGTCAGCCAGCACAGCCCGGTAAGCGAATCGCACCGGGCCCTTTGCACGGAGCTCCACGAGCTCGGAGCCCACTATTGATAGGCGGGCGCGCCGTGAAGTCGGTCTTAAAGCGGATTCAGCGACCGGTTCATTGCGATGACACCGGCATGGGCCTCGGCATGGGTCGGCTGGTTGGCATAGAGCCGGCCGTATCCCTGCCTCCACTCCTGGTCGCGTAGCCGCTCCGCCTTGCCCTTGACCGCTGCCCTGATCCCTTCCTGCGTCTTCGCCGCGCCATAGTCGCAACAGTAGGCGGGCGTCGAAGGCTGCTGCCGCCACGATTCCTCCAGCGAACCGCCATCGACCGGATCAAACCCCGTTTCATTCACCAGTGCCATGACGATCCGTTTGCCGCGTGCGTCATCGCCGGCCACGGGAATCGCCAGCCGATCTGGCGCGCCTTCCGGCTTGCCCAGCTCGGAGAGCGAGTGGAAAAGGACACTGTTGAACGCCTTGAACACGGGGCGGTCCAGTTGCCGCGATATCCACACGCTTTCCGGCATGCCGGCGTCGATCTCGGCGATGCGCGGGTCGCGCACGTCGGGGTAATAGTTCCCCGTATCGATGATCACCACGCCTTGCGCAGCCCGTTCGAACAAGTCTTCGGGCAGCGTCGCCACGGCGGGAAAGGGAATGGACAGCAACACCACGTCCGCACCGTCCACGGCCCCGCGGAGATCGGCGGCTTCGGCTCCGATTTCATCCGCAAATTGCTTGACTGCTGCGGGGCTGCGCGAATTGGCAACACGCACGCGGTGGCCGTTCCCGCTCCACCTGCGGGCCAGGGTTCCCCCCATCTGGCCGATGCCGATCACGCCGATCTTCATGAGCTCACCATGCTCGTTACGAATGCGCAGCTACCCGTGTGAGCGGACGACCGGTCTCGAGGAACGTCTTGAGGTTCGAGAGCACCTTCGGCCAGCCGCCCGATATGCCCTCGAGCATCTGCGGATCGAGGCCGTCATGCGTGACCGTCAGCCGGATCAGCCCATCGGCATACGGCTCGATATCGAACGCAACGCGTGAGTGTTTCGAATCGTCTTCGGCGTCGTCCGGCCGGGCCCAGGTGAACACCAGTCGGCGTGGCGGCGTGTTCTCGACGACCTTGCCGACGATGTCGACCGTGCCCGTGGCGTCGACGCGGGTGTGCTCCCATCGGGAACCGGGCTTCCAATCCGACACGTTCACGCGTGCGCAGCCCGCACTCGGATCGACCCACCATTCGCGCATCATGTCCGTGTCGATCAACGCCTGCCACGCTTTCTCCGGCGTCGTCGCGATGTAGGTTACGTACACGTAGTCAGGTTTTTTCATCGTCGTCACCTTCCAGTTTCTTCTTGAGGGTGCGCAACGCGCCGAGGCGGCCGCGCTCGAATTTCCCGATCCAGCGCACGTAGATGTCGTGCAGGGGAACGGGGTTCAGGTAGTGGAGCTTTTCCCGGCCCTGCCAGATGACCGCAACCAGGTTGGCGTCCTCGAGCAGCTGCAAGTGCTGGGTCACGGCTTGCCGGGACATGTCCATGTGCTCGCAGAGCGCCGTGACCGTCTGCCCGTTCTCCCGATGCAGCTGGTCGAGGAGGCGCCTGCGGGTGGGATCGGCCAGCGCCTTGAATACTTTGTCGATGTCCGCGCCCTTCAGTTCCAGTTGTCGATCTTGACGTCGTCAGGGCTGGGCGCGCCCTTCCCTGTTTCCACGAGCGACTTCAGGCTCATCAGGAAGATCGCCCACTTGGTGCTGCAGTGGTGCATGAATTCCACCGGCTCCTTCCAGCCTTCGTGCTTGAACAGGACGATGGTGTAGTCGCCGTCCCGGTTCAGATTGAAACCTATTCTTGTGCCGATCCACTCTTCGGGCCCGTCGACCACTTGCCACTGCACACGCTGGTCGGGATCAAGCGCAAGCACCTTCATCTCGAAGCCGCCGATCTCGACGCCGTCGGCGCTGAAGCGAAAGGTGAGCGTTCCGCC
>JAKFDG010000491.1:0-1640 GCA_036677285.1 Pseudoxanthomonas sp. | reverse complement strand
GCGTCAGGGCGTCCCGAAACGTCCGAGCCGCGCGCCGGCCAGCAGGTGCAGGTGCAGATGGAAGACTGTCTGCCCGGCATCCTCGCGACAGTTCATCACTACCCGGTAACCGTTATCGGCCAGCCCCTGCGCGCGCGCATACGCGGCCGCGGCCAGCACCAGGCGACCGACCAGTTCCGCCTGCGCCGGCCGCACATCGTCCAGGGTCGCGATCGCCTCTCCTTTCGGAATGAACAGCACGTGCACCGGCGCCTGGGGAGCGATGTCCTGGAAGCCCAGGATCTCATCGTCCTCGTAGACGATATTGGCGGGAATTTCGCGGCGGATGATCTTGCCGAAGATGGTGTCGTTGGCGGACATGTCCTATTCCCTTTGCAATCAACGGGGCATTTCGCTGCGGGTGCCGAAGGCGTGCGACAGCGTACCGCGGTCCACGTATTCCAGCTCCCCCCCCAAGGGCACCCCATGGGTGAGCCGGCTCGGTTGCACGCCGTGCTGGCGCGCGAGTTGCGCCAGATAGTGCGCGGTGGCCTCGCCTTCCACCGTCGGGTTGGTGGCGATGATGAGTTCGGTCACTTCGCCTTGGGCAAGACGCGCGCCCAGCGCATCCAGCCCGAGTTCACGCGGACCTATTCCATCCAGCGGAGACAACCGGCCCTGCAGGATGAAATACAGGCCGCGATAGCCAGTGGCCTGTTCGATCGCCAGGCGGTCGGCCGGCGATTCCACCGCGCACAGCAGGTGCTGGTCGCGGCTGCCGCTGGCGCAGATCGCGCACACCTCGGTTTCGGTGAAATCGCGGCAACGCACGCAGTGGCCGATGCGTTCCAGGGCGACGCCCAGCACTTCGGCCAGGCGCTTGCCGCCCTCGCGCTCGCGCTCCAGCAACTGGTAGGCCATGCGCTGCGCGGTCTTCTGGCCGACACCGGGCAGCACCCGCAGGGCTTCGATCAGTTGTTCGAGTAATGAGGCGTTCATTGGTTTTTCCCCGCCTTGCCTTCGCGAGGACGGTGCCGGATCAAAATGGCAGCTTCATTCCCGGCGGCAGCGGCATGCCAGCGGTGGCCGCGCCCAGCTTGTTCTTCGATTCGATGTCGACCTTGTTGGCCGCATCGTTGAAAGCGGCTGCGATCAGGTCTTCGGCCATCTCCGGGTCGGACAGCACGCTGGGATCGATGCGCACCTTCCTGCATTCCTTGGCGCCGGTCAGGGTCACGCTGACCATGCCGCCGCCGGCGCTGCCGGTGATTTCCAGGCTGGCCAGTTCTTCCTGCGCGCGCTGCATGTTTTCCTGCATCTTCTGCGCCTGCTGCATCAATTGGGCGATATTTCCACGCATGTCGATCACTCATCAAAAGGACGGATGGAATCCGGGACGACCTTGGCGCCATGTTGCTGGATCAGGCGCTGCACGTCCGGGTTGTTCATGAAGTTCTCTTCGGCCGCGACCTGGCGGGCATCGCGTTCGCGGTGGGTACGCTGCTGGAGGGTTTCCGTTTCACCGACAGCCTGCTCGAACACGATCTTCGGCGCGGCGCCATGGTCGCGGGCAATCACCGCGGACAATTCCGCGAGCGCGCGTTCGGAACGAAGATAGTCGAACCCCGCCTCCAGCGACAACCGCAACACGCCGTCGCCGT
>JAKFDG010000490.1:0-9087 GCA_036677285.1 Pseudoxanthomonas sp. | reverse complement strand
ACCCGGCGGCTGCGCGCGGTGCAACCAAGGACGAAGCGGCAATCGGCCACCGCTTCGGCCAGGGTGGCGACCACCTCGGCCGAAGCCAGCAGGTCGTCGGCACCCGCGGCCCGGCGGAAGGCTTCATCGGCCGGGTATTGCTCTGGTGCCACCAGCACCAGCCGCGACAGCCCCATGGTCTTGAGCGCGCGCGCGGCCGCGCCGATATTGCCCGGGTGCTGGGTGCCGACCAGTACGATGCGGATCCGTGCGGCAGCGGTTGCGGAGGGGCTTTCCGGCGCTTCGGGGAGAGTCTTCATGGGCACAGATGTTAAACTGCGCATGCCGGTCTACGCGCCGTGCCGTTCTTTTCCACTCGTTCTCCCCCGCCAGTCCGCCCGAGGTCCGTCACCCATGCTGAATCCTGTCGTCACCATCATGGTCAAGGCCGCACGGCTGGGGGGCAACGTGCTGTTGCGCAACATCAACAAGCTCGACAGCCTCAACGTGGTCGAGAAAGGCCGGCTGGACTACGCCAGCGAAGTGGATGCCGACGCCGAGAAGGCGATCATCAAGGAGCTCAAGCGCGCCTACCCGGACTACTCGATCCTGGGCGAGGAAGGCGGTGGCCAGGCCGGCAAGAACGGCCGCTACACCTGGGTGATCGACCCGCTCGACGGCACCAGCAACTACCTGCGCGGGTTCCCGCACTACTGCGTGTCGCTGGCCCTGGTGGACAACGGCGAGCCGACCGACGCGGTGATCTTCGACCCGCTGCGCAACGAGCTGTTCACCGCCAGCCGCGGCAGCGGCGCGCAACTCAACGAACGCCGGATCCGCGTGGCCGACCGGAAAGACTTGGCCGGGGCCATGATCACGACCGGTTTCCCCCCGCGCGAACGCGCCCGTGCCGGTGCGCAGCTGGAATGCGTGCGCGAGCTGCTGGTGCAGGCAGAGGACGTGCGCCGCACCGGCTCGGCCGCGCTGGACCTGGCCTATGTGGCGTGCGGACGCAGCGATGCCTATTTCGAGGCCGGGGTGATGGCCTGGGACATCGCCGCCGGGGCGCTGCTGGTACGCGAGGCCGGTGGCCGGATCTGTGATTACCGCGGCGCCAACATCCCGCGCCTGGATTTCCAGGGGGCGAAAGGACACCAAGTCGTGGCCGGCAACATCAAGGCCTGTGATGCGCTGCAGAAGACCATCGTGTCCTCCGGCTACGCTGCCAGCTTCAACTGAGGCACCACCCCTGCAGAAAGAAAAGGCCGCGCAATCGCGCGGCCTTTTTCATTGGTGCAACCCTCGTAGCGCTTAAGGCCTGCGCGCCAACGCCGCCTCGTCCCTGGCCTTGGGCATCAGGTCCTGCTTGGTGACCTTCAGGAAACCCACGGTGAGCAACGGACACGCCACGAAAATCGAGGAGATCACCGCGATCACGATGCCGATCATCTGCGACAGGGCCATGCCTTCCAGGGAGCCACCACCATAAAGGTACAGCGCCAGCACGGTCAGGAAGGCGACGAACGAAGTGATGATGGTGCGCGAGAGGGTCTGGTTGATCGAGCGGTTGAGGATATCCACCGGCTCGGCGCGCAGGTTGCGGAAGTTCTCGCGCACGCGGTCGAAGACCACGATCTTGTCGTTGATCGAGAAACCCATCACCGACAGCAGACCAGCGAGCACGGTCAGGTCGAATTCGCGCCCGGTGAAGGCGAAGAATCCGGCAACGATCAATACGTCCTGCAAGGTGGTCACGATGGCCGAGACCGCGAACTTCCATTCGAAACGGAAGCCGATGTAGATCAGGAAGCCGACGATCACGAACACCAGCGTGTACAGGCCGTTGACCGCCAGTTCCTTGCCGACTTGCGGGCCGACGAATTCGTTGCGCAGGGTCGTCGCCGGATTGTCGGGCGTGGACACCAGCCGCACCACTTCCTGCGCGGTGCTGTTGTTGACGTCCGCACCACCGGTGCCCGTGCGCGGCTGCAGGCGCACCAGCAGGTCGCTGCCCGAGCCGAAGCTCTGCACCTGCGCGCTGCCGTAGCCGGCGGCTTCCAGCCGCTCGCGCACGCCGTTGATGTCGGCCGGCTTCTGGAAGCGCAATTCGACCACCGTGCCGCCGGTGAAATCCAGCGCGTAGTTGAAGCCCTTCACGGCGATCGCGCCGATCGCAGCGAGGGTCAGCGCGATCGCGAAGGCAATCGACACCCAGCGCACGCGCATGAAGTTGAAGTTGGTGTTTTCCGGAATCAGGCGTAACGGGAACAGGCTCATGATGGTCGACTCCCGTCAGATGGCCACGGATTTGAGTTTGCGACGGCCACCGTAGATCAGGGTGGCGAAGCCGCGCGAGACGGTGACCGCGGTGAATACCGAGGTCAGGATGCCGATGACCATGGTCACCGCGAAGCCTTTCAGCGGGCCGGTGCCGAACGCATACAACGCCACGCCCGCCAGCAGTGCGGTCATGTTTGAGTCGAAGATGGTGCCCGACGCCTTGTCGTAACCAGTGGCGATCGCCGCCTGCGGCGGTACGCCCGCGCGCAGTTCCTCGCGTATGCGTTCGTTGATCAGCACGTTGGCATCCACCGACATGCCGATGGTCAGGGCCAGGCCGGCGAAGCCCGGCAAGGTCATGGTCGCGCCGAACAGCGACATCACCGCCACCACCATCACCAGGTTCAGCAGCAGGGCGATGCAGGTGAGCAGGCCGAACATGCGGTAGTACACCAGGAAGAACGCCAGCGCGAACAGGAACGAGTACATCACCGCTTTGGTGCCGCGTTCGACGTTCTCGGCGCCCAGGCTCGGCCCGACCACGCGCTCCTCGATGAAATCCATCGGCGCGGCCAGCGAACCGGCTCGCAGCAGCTTGGCGAGGTTCTCGGCCTCGGTCTTCTCGAGGCCCGTGGTCTGGAAATTCTTGCCGAACACGCCGGCGATGCGGGTCGGGGCCAGTGCTTCCTCACTGACCTTGGTGGTGCGCACTTCCTTGCCATCGACCATCGTGACCTGCGGGATGCGCTCGATGTACACCACCGACATCAGCTTGCCGACGTTGGCGCTGGTGAAGTCGAACATGCGCTGGCCGGCGGCGTTGTTGAGGGTGATGTCCACCGCGGGCAAACCGTTCTGGTCGGTGCCGGCCCGCGCTGTGACCATCTGGTCGCCCGAGGCCAGCACGCGCTTGCTCAGCAGCACGGGGATCGGCTTCCCTTCGGCATCCAGCTCGCGCTGGTAGTAGATCCGTGCCTCGGGCGGCACGTTGCCGCTGGCGACCGCATCATAGGCATTGCCATCGACCACCGAACGGAATTCCAAAGTCGCGGTCGCGCCGATCAGGCGCTTGGCCGCGGCAGTGTCCTGCACACCCGGCAGCTGCACCACCACGCGGTCGTCGCCCTGACGCTGGATGATGGGTTCGGCCACGCCGAGCTCGTTGACGCGGTTGCGCAACGTGGTGATGTTCTGTTCGATCGCATCGCCGGAAATCTGCGCCAGCTCACTCGCGGGCAGGTTCACATTGATCCGGTTGCCATCGATCTGGTAGGTCAGCGCGGAGGCGCCGGCAGCAGCAGCGGTGCTGGCAGTGCCAACCAGGGCGGTGCGCGCTTTTTCCGCATCCTCGCCGGGCGCCAGGGTGACCACGATGCTGTTGTCGGGGCGGCGCTCGACCGATTCGTAACGCACGCGCTTGTCGCGCAGGGTGACGCGCGTGTCCTCTGCGTACGCGTCAACACGCTTGTTCAATGCCGCTTTCTGGTCGACCTGCATGACGAAGTGCACGCCACCTTGCAGGTCCAGTCCCTGCACCATCGGCCGCGCGCCGAATTTCCCCATCCAGTCCGGCACCGTCGAGGCCAGGTTCAAGGCCACCGTGAAGTCCTGGCCCAGGTCGCCGCGCAGGGCGTCGTTGGCTTTGGTCTGTGCATCCAGGCTGGGCAGGCGCACCAGCAGGCTGTCCTTGCCCTTGTCCAGCGACTTGGGAACGACACCGACCTGCTTGAGGGAGGCTTCCACCCGCTGGTTCAGGGCGTCGTCAATCGCGAACCCGCGATTGGGGGTGATCTGTACCGAAGGATCCTGCGGATAGATGTTGGGCAGCGCATACAGCGCGCTCAGCAGCACGACCAGCAGGATGACGACGTACTTCCAGCGTGGGAATTCGAGCATCGGAGAGTTCCAGGGAATCGTAGCCCGGATGAGGCGGAGCGCAATCCGGGATGGCAATGCCGCATTCCCGGAATCCGCAGCTGCGGCGTCTTCCGGGCTACAGCGAAGATCAGGCGGACTTCAGGGTGCCCTTGGGCAGCACGTTGCCGATCGCGGCCTTCTGCACGCGCACGCGCACGTTGTCGGCCACTTCGAGGGTGACGAAGTTGTCGCCGATGTCGGTCACGGTGCCGGCGATGCCACCTGAGGTGATGACTTCATCACCCTTGGCCAGCTTGTCCAGCATGCCCTTGTGCTCCTTGGCGCGCTTCATCTGCGGGCGGATCATCAGGAAGTACATCACCGCGATCAGGACGATGGGGAACAGCAGGGACATGCCGCCGAAGCCGCCGGCCGGGGCGCCACCCGCCGCTTGGGCGTAGGCGGAGGGGATCAGGAAGTCGAGCAGGTTCATCGGTTCGTCCGTAAAGGGCTGAAAACAGCCGGGAATTATGCCATGGGGGCGGCCCAGCGTGCCCGCAAGTATTGAAATGAACCGGAAAACGCTAGGAATCGCCCCGAACGGCGTAAAAAGACCGCCGGAAGTCCGCAAAGGTTCCCCCGGCGATGGCCGTGCGCATGTCGGCCATCAGCTTCTGGTAGTACCAGAGGTTGTGCAGGGTGCCCAGCATCGGTGCCAGCATCTCGTTGCAGCGGTCCAGGTGGCGCAGGTAGGACCGGGTATAACCGTTGCGGCAGGCATAGCAGCCGCAGCCCGGCTCGATCGGATCCAGGTCCTGCTCGTATCTGGCGTTGCGGATGCGGACCGTACCGAACGAGGTGAAGTAATGGCCGTTGCGTGCATTGCGGGTGGGCATGACGCAATCGAACATGTCCACCCCGCGCGCCACCGCCTCCACCAGGTCCTCCGGGCGGCCCACGCCCATCAGGTAGCGCGGACGGTCGGCCGGCAGCAGCGGATGCATGTGTTCCAGCATGGCGTTGCGTTCGTGCTCCGGCTCGCCCACCGCCAGGCCACCGATGGCGTAACCATCGAAGCCGATTTCCTGCAGGCCTTCGGCCGAGCGCGTGCGCAGTCCCGGGTGCACTCCGCCCTGCACGATGCCGAACAGCGCCGCATCGTTCCCTTCGTGCGCGTCCTTGCTGCGCAGCGCCCAGCGCAGGCTGAGCTCCATCGAGCGCGAGGCCACGTCTTCGGTGGCCGGATACGGCGTGCATTCGTCGAAGATCATCACGATGTCCGAATCCAGCACCTTCTGGATATGCATGCTTTCTTCCGGACCCAGGAACACCTTGCTTCCGTCGACGGGCGAATTGAAGGTCACGCCCTGCTCGGTGATCTTGCGCCGGTGCGCCAGCGAGAACACCTGGAAACCGCCCGAGTCGGTGAGGATCGGTTTGTCCCATCGCGCAAAGCCGTGCAAGCCCCGGTGCTTCTCGATCACCTCCAGGCCCGGCCGCAGGTACAGGTGGAAGGTGTTGCCGAGGATGATCTCCGCACCGAGCTCCTTGATCTGCTCTGGAAATATCCCCTTCACCGATCCGTAGGTGCCCACCGGCATGAACGCCGGGGTTTCCACCGTGCCGCGCGGGAAAGTCAGGCGTCCGCGGCGGGCGACGCCGTCGGTGCCGAGTAACTGGAACGACATCCGGCTCATGGATCACCCCCATTAGTGGTCCACGGCTGTTCGCCGCTGCCGGCGCGTGGCGACGCGTTCCTCATTTCTGCGCCGTCAGGCTCCGGCTCGCGCGGAAACAGCAACATGGCATCTCCGTAGGAAAAGAACCGGTATTCCTCGCGCACAGCGTGCTCATACGCAGCAAACACGCGCGATTTGCCGGCGAACGCCGACACCAGCATCAACAACGTGCTCTCGGGCAGGTGGAAATTGGTGAGCAGCGCATCGACCGAACGGATGCGGTAGCCAGGGAAGATGAAGATCTGCGTTTCTCCAGCGAACGGCAGCAATTCGCCGTCGACCATGGCGCTTTCCAGCGCGCGCACCACGGTCGTGCCCACCGCGATGACGCGTCCGCCCGACTCGCGGGTGCGCCGCACCTGCTCGACCAGTTCGGCGCCGACGTTGAGCCACTCGCTATGCATGCGGTGCTCGCGTAGGTCGTTGACCCGCACTGGCTGGAACGTGCCGGCGCCCACGTGCAGGGTGACATGGCCGAACTGCACGCCATGCGCGCGCAAAGCCTGCAACAGCGCATCGTCGAAATGCAGGCCGGCGGTGGGCGCGGCCACGGCACCGATCTGGCGCGCGAACACGGTCTGGTAGCGCTCGTCGTCGTCCGCGCCGGGTTCGCGCTTTATGTAGGGCGGCAACGGCAAGCGGCCGGCGTGCAGAAGCCACGACTCGAGCGCGCCGTCGACATGGAAACGCAACTGGTAGAACTCGCCATCGCGTCCCAGCACCTCCGCTTCGCCGCCCGCGTCCAGCGCGATGCGGCTACCGGGCTTGGGCGTCTTGCTGGCGCCGATCTGCGCGCGGGCGGCGTTGTCGGGCAGCAGGCGCTCGATCAGGATCTCGACCCGCCCGCCGGTGTCCTTCTGCCCGAACAACCGCGCCGGGATCACCCGGGTGTCGTTGAACACCAGCAGGTCGCCCGGGGCCAGCCACTCCGCCAGGTCGCATACCTGCCGGTCGACGAATGCCGCATCGCCCGGCGGCACCACCAGCAGGCGGCTGGCCGAACGCTGCGGCAACGGAGCCTGCGCGATCAACGCTTCGGGCAATTCGTAGTGGAAATCGGATTTCTTCAAGACAAAGGTCCACGGGACAGCCGCTTATTGTAGCGGCGGGGCTCCGATCGACGCGTCCCGCAATTCCGGGAACACCTTCCCCACCTTGCCCAGCAGGTAATCCCCGTAAGTGCCGCCGAAGGGGGCCAATACACTTCTTCCGTCCCAGCGTTGCGCGCGATCGGCCTGCACCGCTTCGATGCCGATTTCCGCGTGCTGCGGCAACGGCGTCACCCGGGCGGAAAATGCGGGATCGAAGAACAGCGGAAAGGACAATCGCTCGTTGCCGGTGGTATTGCGCACGCGATGCGGCGTGGAGCGATACAGGCCTCCGGTCAGACGGTCGAGCATGTCGCCGATGTTGCACACCAGCGTGCCTGGGATCGGCGGCGCATCGAGCCAGCCTTCGGGCGTGTGCACCTGCAACCCGGGTACCTCGTCCTGCAGCAGCAGAGTCAGCAATCCATAGTCGGTATGTTCGCCTACGCCCCACTCTGGCGCGCCGGGCGCCTGCGGCGGATAGCGGAAGACCCTAAACAGCACGGTGGGCTCGGCAGTGTAGTGGCGCTGAAACCATGCGTCCTCCAGACCCAGGCTCGACGCCACCCCGCCCAGCACAGCGTGGGCGGCACGTATGGCCGCGGCCATGTAGTCCGTTACGGCACCACGCAATCCTGGTGGCTGCCCGGGCCACAGGTTGGCCCCGTGCAGCGGCCAGCCGGCGCGCACCCGCGGATCGTCCGCCGGCAGTTCGGTACCCAGGTACAGGCCTTCCTTCAAGTCGGGCCGCCCGCTGGTCAATTCGCCGCCCACCGGGAAATAGCCGCGCCAGGCCCGGCCGCCAAGAAGCATCCGTATTTTCATCTTCTCTTCCAGCGGCAAGGCGAAGAAGGCACGGCTTTCCTCCCGCAGCGCGCCCTGCAACCCGTCGTCGATGCCGTGGCCTTCGATGTAGAAGAACCCATGCGTGCGGCAAGCGTCGCCGATCCGGTCGGCCGCGCGTTGCCGCCCATGCGACTCCGCGGGTTGCATCAGCGGGGTGACATCTATGACGGGAAGCGGGCGTGGCGACATGCCGGTGGGACTCCCTGCCTCAGCGCTCGAACTTGGTGGACAGGATGATCGAGGTGGCGGTCCGTTCGACCCCCTCGATGGCGCCAATGCGGTCGGTCAGTACGTCCATATCGTTGACCGTAGGCACCGCACCGACCGCAATCAGGTCGTAGGAGCCACTGACGGAATGCAGCGCCCGCAGCTCCGGCATGGCGCGCAGCGCGGTGGCCACGGATACTGCCTGCTTGGGATGCACGGTGATCATGATGTGGGCGCGGATCTGCCCGCGCTCGTATTCATCATCAACTCGGACGGTATAACCGCCGATCACGCCCTCACGCTCCAACTTCTCGATCCGGCTCTGCACGGTGGTCCGCGACAGATTCAGGCGGCGGGCGATCTGTGCAGTCGAGGCGCGCGCATTCTCGCGCAATAGGGACAAAAGCAGTTCGTCGGAGGCGTTGAGCTTCATTTTGCTTGGTAATTTTCGTCGTTTCGCCGAAAATTAGGCTAAATCCGCACGAATCACAACTGTTAAACGACGAATTAATCCAGATAATAGGAGGATTGTCGTTGGCTCGCGGGAGGAGACTCATGAATCTGATCGAAAAACTGGCGCCGCTGCGCGCCCACGCTGGCAAGCGCATGACCCATGGTCTGGACGATGCCACCCTGCTGCGCCTGGCCAAGTCCCATCCGGACCTCGAGGCCGCGGTGACCGCCGCTGCCGACGCCCATGAAAGCCTGCGCGACGAATTCGCCGACCTGTTCGCCCTGGACGAGGACGCGCAACTGCGCGCCGTGCAGGGCGGCTTCGTCAACTTCTACGCCGAGGATGCGATCAACCCGTACGTGGCCCTGGCCGCTCGCGGCCCGTGGCTGGTGAGCATCAACGGCGCGGTGCTGTATGACACTGGCGGCTACGGCATGGTCGGTTTCGGCCACGCACCCGAAGCGGTGCTAGCTGCAATGTCGGAACCACAGGTGATGGCCAACATCATGACCCCCAGCCTGTCGCAGCTGCGCTTCGACCGCGCCCTGCGCAAGGAGATCGGCCACACCCGCGGCGGTTGCCCGTTCGCCAAGTTCCTGTGCCTGAATTCCGGTTCCGAAGCGGTGGGCCTGGCCGC
>JAKFDG010000489.1:0-3196 GCA_036677285.1 Pseudoxanthomonas sp. | reverse complement strand
CTTCAAAGTTCATGCCTGGCCTGCTTCGCGTCAGGCACCACATCGATGAAGGTATTGATGGACAATCTTCCCGTCAGTGGATCAGCGGGAGGGATATGGGCATTGTCGATGCTGCCGGAATGCAGTGAGTTCCGTCGATAAACCACCATCCGGTTGAACACGCCTTCCACCTTCGCAATCCGTTTGAACAACGTCGTGTCTTCGTCGATATAGCCTGCATTCGGAACATCGCTACCGCGACTTTCGCCCTCCAGGCAACGGAAGTACTCTTCCCTGCGTCCCTCGTCGACGTACTCGAAACCGCTACGCCGATGCCGATAGAAGGAGGTTCCGCCCCAATCGCCGCGGAACAGGTAATGCACGGTCGCCAGCCCGCTGCCGCTGACCGAATCGATATGCGGCACCCGTTGCAGGAACTGCAGTTTCTCCGGCGGCAATGTCACCAGCGAAAAGTGGCACATCGGAAACACGAACCGCCCCGGTTCCAATCCGAAGCACTCCGGCAGCAGCGGTTTCAGGGTCGTTTCGAGGAAGCTTTCGTATGACGGCGGCGCCTGGGCGCGGATGCCCGGGAACATCGAGCTCTGCCCGACGAACTGGCTGCGCGCGGCCTTCCGTACCAGCCGGTCGGGATCGGAGACGAGATTGTCGATGACCAGCAGCGGCGCACCCTCCGCTCCAATGGAGAGCTTGCTGACGCGAATGTCGGGATGGTGGTTCAGGAGCATGGCGCCTTCCCCGCCGGTCGCATGGACGCATCCATTACGCAACCGTCGATCGCTTTCCTTCCCACACCTCGGGACCGGCCTTGCAATAACGCTCGATGAATTCCTGCTGCGACGGCATCTGCGCGATCGCGCGGTCGATCGGTTTCCGGATCGACTCGAACAGCTTGCGCAGGTCCTGGTCAGGCAGCGCCCGCGCCAACGGATGGTGCTGTTCCGGCACGATGCCTTGCCCCAGCATCACGTGCGTCCACGAATCCACCCGGAACAGTTCATCGCCTCCCTGCCACGCATGCGCGCGCCCGCGCCATGCATCGAGCCGGATCTTCAACGATTCTGGCAGTTCCATCTCGCGGCACTGCTTCCACATCGCTTCGTCGCGTTGGTTGACGTGGTAGTGCAGGATGATGAAATCGCGCACGTGCTCCATCTCGCGGCGGCTGATCTCGTTGTAGCGATCGACCAGCGCGGGGACGATGCCCTCGGACGGGAACAGCTCGACCAGCCGCACCACGGCGGTAATGGCGAGGTGGATGCTGGTCGACTCCAGCGGCTCGATGAAACCGCTGGCCAGGCCCAGCGACACCACGTTCCTGTTCCATGCCTTCAAGCGGCGGCCGGTGCGGAACGGCACCAGCCACGGTTCCTTGATCGGCGGTGCGCCGACATCGCGTAGCAATTTGGCCCGCGCTTCGTCGTCGGACATGTACCGGCTGGAGAAGACCAGCCCGCAGCCGACGCGGTGCTGTAGCGGAATGTGCCAGCGCCAGCCGGCCTCATGCGCGATCGCGCGCGTGTACGGCACGGGCGGGCCGACCGACTCGGTCTGCACCGCCACCGCGCGGTCGCAGGGCAGCCACTGGTCCCAGTCTTCGTAGCCGGTGTGCAAAGTCTGTTCGATCAACAGGCCGCGGAAGCCCGTGCAGTCGATGAACAGATCGCCTTCGATCACCTGTCCATCTTCCAGCACCAGCGATTCGACGAAGCCGCTTTCCGCATGCTGTCTGACTTCGCGGATCTTGCCTTCGACACGCTTGAGCCCGTGGGACTCGGACTTGCGGCGCAGGAAACGCGCGTACAGGCCGGCGTCGAGGTGGTAGGCGTAGTTCACCTGCGGCTGTTGCGTCAGGTCGAACTGGTCGCCGCGCGAAGCCACCGTTTCCAGGCAGTAATCCCCCAGTTCCGATTGCATGCCGCGACGCAGGCTGTCGAGCCAGAAATGGTGGAAGCCACAGACCAGGGTGCTTTGCCCGGTGATGCCGAACGGATGAATGTAGCGCTCGCCGTGCTTGCGCCAATTTTCGAACGAGATCGACAGCTTGAAGGTACCGGCGACCGCGCGCAGGAATTCCTGCTCATCGATCTGCAGGAAACGGTGGAAGCTGCGGATCGGGGGCACCGTCGATTCGCCGACGCCCACGGTGCCGATCTGCTCCGACTCGACCAGGGTGATGTCGAGCAGGCCGCGGAACTGGTGCGTCAAAGTGGCCGCGGCGAGCCAGCCTGCGGTGCCGCCACCCGCGATCACGACCTTGCGTATCTTGCCGTTGCCCAATCTGCTGTCGTTCAACTTGCTCCCCTTCGCTTTCGCAATCGTTGTTGGCGCATCCGGCTCAGCGGTTGAGCTTGCCGATCAGCATCGCCCGCATCTGCCGTGCCAGGTTTTCGTCAATGGGGCCGAGCATGTTGCGCGCCGCTTCCGGCAGATGCTCGCCGGCGCGCTCGCCCGGGCCGAATACGTAGTAATCGAAGATATCGCGCCAAGCCTGTTTTTCCCGCTCCGGCCGGTCACGGATCGTCCATAGCGCGTGGTAGAGCGCATGCATCGGCGTCGGCATGTAGGCCGGCATGCTGCTCCACCAGTAGTTGATCAGCACGGTGAACGCATCCAACCCTTGCACGTGGTGCCACCACAGGCTCGGGATGAAGATCGCATCGCCCGGTTCCAGCACCGCGCTTTGTCCTGCCGCCAACGCTTCGCGGAAACGTGGATAGCGTTCGAAGTCGGGATTGGCGAAATCGAGCACGCTCACGGCCTGTCCGCCGGGCGTCGGTTCCAGCGGACCGGGATACAGATTGGCGATCTGCTCCGGCGGAAATAGCGTGAAGCGCCGCCGCCCGACCATGCAGCAAGCAATGTTGTTCGGCGCATCGTAATGGCAGGACGCGGTGACGCGGTTGCCGACCCAGATGCTCGGCGGCGCCTGCACGCCGTGCGCGGCGAAGTCGAGGTCGTTTTCGGCGCGCAAGCCCGGCAGGGTGCCATCGACGAGCATGGATGCGACGTAATACGTGGGCGGCTGCGCGTCGTCCATGTGCACCGCGATTTCGTCCAGCACCTGGTCAAGCCCGCTGCGCCGGACTTCGCAGTTCAGTTCGGTGAAACCCTCGTTGTAGAACGGACGCCCGGCGACTTCCGGACCACCGTAGGAATACTGCACCGGCTTGCCGTTGTAGAAGCCACGCAGATA
>JAKFDG010000488.1:0-2330 GCA_036677285.1 Pseudoxanthomonas sp. | reverse complement strand
GTGGAGAAGGTGCTCAAGCTGCTGGAGAAGAACGTCATCGAGATCGCGCCGCTTGCGTACATGCGCGGACGCACGCTCAACGATGCTTTCGTGATCCTGGACGAGGCGCAGAACACGACCATCGAGCAGATGAAGATGTTCCTGACCCGCATCGGTTACGGCAGCACCGCCGTGGTCACCGGCGACGTGACCCAGGTCGACCTGCCCAAGCACGTGAAATCGGGATTGAAGGATGCGCTGGAAGTATTGCGCGGCGTGGACGGCATCAGCTTCACCTTCTTCACCAGCCGCGACGTGGTCCGGCATCCACTGGTGGCCAGGATCGTGCGCGCTTACGATGCGCGCGACAGCACGGATTCGGAGACCGGCCCCGCATGATATGCACGCATCTTGTTCGTAGGGCCCGCCCATGACCCAGGGCCCCGTCCTCCTCGAAGTCTCCGTCAGCTACGCCCTGCCCCGCGCGGGATTGCCGTCCGCGGTCAGCTTCCGCAAATGGGTCGCGGCGGCATTGAATGGGCGTATCCGTGAAGCGGACCTTGCCGTGCGCATCGTCGACACCAAGGAAGGCCGCGCACTCAATCGTCACTATCGTGGCAAAGACTATGCGACCAACGTCCTGAGCTTCCCGGCGGACATGGCCGAAGGCGTGAAGATGCCCAAGGGCGTGAAGATGCCGCTGCTCGGCGATATCGTGATCTGCGCGCCGGTGGTGGCGCGCGAAGCGAAGGAACAGAAGAAGCCGCTGGCCGCCCACTACGCCCACCTCACCGTGCACGGGGCGTTGCACCTGCTCGGCTGGAACCACGAGGACGAGCGCGAAGCCGAGGCGATGGAACAGCTGGAACGCGGGATCCTGGCCGAACTCGGCATCGGCGATCCTTACGCATCCGAGGAATAGACATGCGCCATGCCCTTGTATCGATGGCGCTGTGGCTGCCACTGACCGTATTTGCAGGAGCCAGTCCGGCTGAAGAAAGCTTCGACCCGTCCCGCGTCGATCTGCCGGGGCTGATCGAATGCAGGCGCGAGCTCGCCGATTTCAACTACCTCGCCCCGGCACTGGCGGACCCCCTGAAGGCGGTGTCCCTGGGCTGGCGTCCGCTGCCGCAGGCCAACCTGTTCCTGACCGAGTACAAGTTGACCGCGCCGATCAGCGTCTTCGGCCACGCCACCGACCATATCGCCTTCTCCGGCAACAGCGTGATGGCGATCCTCGACCTGCCCGACCCGCGTCCGCTGGCGAAACAGCTGGAGCTGGAAACCGCCATCGACACGCCCGCCAAGGCCATGTTCGGCAAGGAGCTGCGCAGCGCCGAGGAACGCGACGAGGCGCGCGGGGTGAACCTGATCAATTCCGTCGTGCTCAACGTCTCCAACGTCAAGACGCACCCGGGCAAGACGCTGGTGGGCTGCACCTACAGCCTGGACCTGGAAGAGGAACCAGAGACCGCACCCCAACCCGACCCGGCGCCTGCCGCCGACACGGCATCGCCCTGACATCCTGCTAGACTCCGCCCGTCGCCCTCCCCCGGGCTGCCTGTTCCCCCACAAATGTCCGAAGACGACAGTACCTCCGCCCCGGAACACTCCGAGAAACATCCGGAAAAACGGCGCTCCTGGCTGGACCGCATCAGTTCTGCGTTCTCCGGCGAACCCACTTCACGCGACGATCTGATCGCACTGCTGCGCGATGCGCAGGGCGACGGGCTGATCGCCAGCGACACCCTGCGGATGATGGAAGGCGCGATCGCCGTGGCCGACCTGACCGTGGGCGACGTGATGATCTCGCGCTCGCAGATGGTGTCGCTGCCGATCTCCTCAAAATTCCTCGACCTGATGAAGGAAGTGGTGGAATCCGGCCACTCGCGCTTCCCCGTGCATGGCGAGAACCGGGACGAGATCCTCGGCATCCTGCTGGCCAAGGACCTGCTGCGCGGCGTGGTCGCTGACAACGGTCCCGGCAACGTGCGCGAGCTGCTGCGCCCGGCGGTGCTGATTCCCGAATCGAAGAAGCTGAACCTGCTGCTGAAGGAATTCCGCCTGTCGCGCAACCACATGGCGATCGTGGTGGACGAATACGGCGGCGTCGCCGGACTGGTCACCATCGAAGACGTATTGGAACAGATCGTCGGCGAGATCGACGACGAACACGACGAAGCCGAAGACGAGGCCGCGCTGATCGCGGCGCAGGCCGACGGCCAGTACGTGGTGGACGCGTTGACCCCCATCGCCGATTTCAACGAACGCTTCGGCGCCGACTTCCCCGACGACGAGTACGACACCGTCGGCGGCCTGGTCACCGCGGCCATCGGCCACCTGCCGGATAC
>JAKFDG010000487.1:0-6330 GCA_036677285.1 Pseudoxanthomonas sp. | reverse complement strand
CGCCATGCCGCGGTGCCGAGCGCGGCGATCCTGGTGGCCTGCGCACTGGTCGCCGCGTTGGGCGCATTGGCCCATGGCGCGTTCGAGCAGACCGTACCGCCACGTCCCGGACAATGGCTGGCGTTGCTGCTGATGGGCATCGGTCCGGTCGGTGCCGCCTTCCTGCTCTGGGACCATGGCACCAAGCGCGGCGATATCGCCCTGCTCGGCAGTCTTTCCTACCTGGCTCCGTTGTTGTCGACCCTGCTACTGGTGCTCGCCGGTCGTGCCGCGCCGCACTGGTCGCAGGCCGTCGCGATCGGTTTGTTGCTGGTCGGTGCGTGGTTGAGCGTGCGCAAGCCTGCACGCGAATAGCGACGCGATGCCCCGCAGGCATGCCTCAGTGGATCTTTTCGCCCCTGGCCAGCATCGCCACCAGCTTCTCGATCCGGGCCGCACGCGTCTCCGGCTTCTTCGCGGTCTGCACGCGCCAGCACACGGCGTAGCGGTTGGTCCTGTCCAGCGTTTCGAAGAAAGCCTCGGCTTTCTTATCGTTCGCCAGCGCCGTAGCGAGTTCCTCGGGCACCGGCATGTTGCTGGCCGAATCGTAGGCGGCCTGCCAGCGCCCGTCCGCTTTCGCCGCTTCGATCTCGCGCAATCCGCCTGGACTCATCCGCTCCGCCGCGATGAGTTTCTCTGCTTTCTCGACATTGACCTTCGACCACAGGCTCTTCGGCTTGCGTGGGGTGAATTTCTGCAGATAGAACTGCGCATCCAGGGTCTTGAGCTGGCTGTCGATCCAGCCATGGCACAGGGCCACATCCAGCGCTTCGGCATACGTGACCGAAACCACGCCCTGGCCCTTCTTGGCGAATTTAAGCCACACGCCCTTCTCGCCAGGGTGGCTGGATAGCCACTTTTCCCATGCCGCGCTGGTCTTGAACAACCTGACAGGCAGATCATTGGTTTGCGGCATCGGTCCCCATTCCACGCTGCAGATATTGCCGAACGGGAAATATACACGCGCCTGACTGACTCAAGGCGCCATCGACTCCAATCGATAGACCACCTGCGCCTTCTGCTCCCCCTGCCAGCTAGCCCGCGTGCGCACCTCGACCGTGTGCTCGCCGACAGGCAGATCGGTAGGCAACGCGCCGCGCCACAGATGCAATGAGGGCGTGGCTTCCGGCGAGCGGTCGTAACCCCGCAGTGCGTCGGCGATGTCGTCCCTGGCGTTCTCGACCAGCAGGCGTGGATCGGGCTGCGAGACCTTCTTCATCGGTTGCCACGAGCCCTCGTCGACACGGAATTCCACGCGCGTGTCACTGTCGCCCATGAACACATTCGCATACACGCCCCAGGCCGGATAGGCGCCCTGGCGCAGCACCTTGGGCGCATGCAACGCGAGCGCGGTGTCGGGATCGCGGGCAGGATGCCAGGCCAGCGCATACTCGCCGCCCGGGCGTACCCGCAGGCTGGCGTAACCATTGGGCGTACCGTCGCTCATGGTGCTGTCGGGAATGCCCGCGGCGTCCTTCACCCCGGACCAGTAGGCACCACAGGCGGCGCCGACGTTGTACTCGTGCAACGGCGTGGGGCCATGCCAGCCGCTGTCGGCACCGTGGCGGACATGGCGCTGGGTGTGGTCGTGACCACTGAGCACCAGCACATGCGGAAAGTCCTCCAGCAACGCGAACAGGCGCGTACGGTCCGTATGGCGGAAGGTCTCCACGCCAGGCTTGGCGTCGAACAGGGGGATATGCATCCCCAGCACCAAGAGGCGGTCCTTCGGCACCGTCGGCAGGTAGGCTTCAAGGAATGCGAACTGGTCATCGCGCAGGCCGCCGACATAGGCGGGCTTCTGCCCGGGCTTGTAGATCACGTCGTCCAGTCCGATGAACACGGCCTGGGCTTCTTCCCACGCGAGCGTATCGGGACCGAAGGTGTTGCGGAAGCTGAGCAGCGAATCCTCGTCGCGCGCGGCATCGAAGTCCAGATCGTGGTTGCCGGCGATGTGCAGCCATGGCACGTCGAGCATTCGCGTGGCCTGGTTCATCGCCGGATACAGCAAGAGATCGTCATTGACGACATCGCCGAGGGTGAGACCAAGCGTCGCACGGTGCTTGCCGACCAACGGCTCGATGATGTCGCGCCGGTAGTAGCCGATATCCGCCTTGTTCTTGGGCTGGGTATCGGCGAACAGCAATACCTCGAGCGGTTCATCCTTGGTGACGGGTGCGGGCAGCAGGCCGAAATCCTTGCAGGCCGGGAAACCGGGTGCAATGCCGCCATATTTCAGCGCAGGCCCGGGCGAAGTGCGGATATTCGTCCAGAAATCAGGAAGGCCGTCAGGACGAACGGGCAAGGCATGACCCGCCGGCTTGATCACGAAGACCGTGCGCCCGTCCACCACCGGCAGGCGATAACGGCCGCGCTCATCGGTGACCGCCAACTCCACGCCATCGGACACTTTGATGCCTGCAAGCGGCTTTTCTCCGACGTCGGGCACGCCATTGGCATTGGCGTCTTCCCACACTTTTCCCGCGTTGCAGGCAGGAGGTAGCGCGAAGACGGGACTGGCCGACAGCCACAGCCCGGCAAGCAACAGGAAACGGAGGGTCACAGGGCGACTCCGAAGAAGATCAAGCGCCGATTATCGCCTCGTCCCCGCGCATGCGCGCGTGCAGGAGCGACGGGAGTCGCGACCGAGGCGGGCCGGCCACGCGAAGTCGCGACTTACGTCGCTCCTACGCCTGTTGGTGGCGATCACCCAGCACGCTCGTGACGTCCGCCAGCGACAACCCGCGTGAACGCAGAAGCGCGATCAGGTGGAATAGCAGGTCGGCGCTTTCCCCGAGCAAGGCCGCATCGTCCTGCACCACCGCGGCCAGTGCCGTCTCCACACCCTCCTCGCCGACCTTCTGCGCGATGTAGCGGATTCCCTCATCGAAAAGCCGCGTGGTGTAACTGCCGGCGGGACGTTCGCGTTCGCGCGAGGCGACGAGCACGTCGAGCTCCGAAAGGAAATCCGCGGGCGCATCCGCGAAGCAGCTGGGGCGCTGCAGATGGCAGGTGGGGCCCTGCGGACGCGCGAGCACCAGCAGCGTGTCGTTGTCGCAGTCGGCCTGGACCGACACCAGCTCCAACACGTGGCCCGAGGTCTCCCCCTTCTTCCACAAACGCTGCTTGCTACGGCTGAAGAAGGTGACATGGCCACTGGAGCGGGTCGCGAGCAGCGCTTCGGCATTCATGTAACCCAGCATCAGTACGCGCAGGCTGTCGGCGTCCTGCACGATGGCCGGTAGCAAGCCGTTGCCTTTGCCCCAATCCAGCGAATCCAGGTCAAGCGACATCGCGCACCTCGATCAGTTGCGAACGCAGGTAGGACTTCAGTTGCGGAATGGCGATCGCGCCGCTGTGGAACACGCTGGCAGCCAACGCGCCATCCACATCGGCATCGCGGAAGGCATCGCGGAAGTGTTCTGGCTCGCCCGCTCCGCCGGAGGCTACCAGCGGCACCTCGCACACGGTGCGCGCCGCCTTCAGCTGCGCGATATCGTAGCCGCGACGCACGCCATCGTTGTCCATGCAGTTCAGGACGATTTCTCCCGCACCCAACCGTTGAGCCTGCGCGATCCAGTCCAGAGTACGGATCGGCAACGCACGAGTCTTCGACGGGTCGCCGGTGTATTGGCGCACCCGCCATTCGCCGTCCGCTTCGAGGAGCGAATCCACGCCCACCACCACGCATTGCACGCCGAACGCATCGGCCAGTTCGGCGATCAGCTCTGGACGTTCCAGCGCCGGGGTGTTGATCGATACCTTGTCGGCCCCCGCATGCAGCACCGCGCGCGCGGTCTCGACGTCGCGGATGCCGCCAGCGACGCAGAACGGAATGTCGAGCAACGCGGAAACGCGGCGTACCCAGGCATGTTCGACCGAGCGTCCTTCCGGGCTGGCGCCGATGTCGTAGAACACCAGCTCGTCGGCGCCCTCATCGCGGTAACGCAAGGCGAGCTCGGCGATATCGCCCATGTCCACGTGATCGCGGAAGCGCACGCCCTTGACCACGCGGCCATCGCGCACGTCCAGGCAGGGAATGAGGCGACGGCTCAACATGCCAGCGCCTCGGCCAGGTCCAGCTTTCCTTCCAGCAAGGCACGGCCGAGCACTACCCCGGCGCAGCCTTGGCGTTTCGTCCCGGCGACATCGGCGATATCGCGCACGCCCCCGGAAGCCTGCACCTGCAACGAGGGCGCTATCCGTTGCAGGTGCGCGTATAGCGTGCTGCTGGGGCCGGACAGCATCCCATCGCGAGCGATATCTGTGCTGAGCAGATGCTTCAGACCGCCCTGGGCAAAGCGCACGGCGAATTCATCCAGCGTCCCGGGCGCGGTTTCGGTCCATCCATGCACCGGCAGGCGCCACGCGCCGGCTTCGTCCTGGCGCGAATCCAGCGCGACCGTGATGTGTTCGGCACCGAATTCCGCAATCCACTCCAGCACCAGGCCCGGATCCTGGACGGCAAGCGATCCGATCACGACACGCGCGGCCCCCGCCGCCAGGATGCTTGCCACGTCTTCGCGCGAACGCACGCCCCCACCGGTCTGCACGCGCAAGTTGGTGCTGGCGCTGATCTCGCGCAACAACGGCGTCAATGTGTAACCCCCGGCGCGCGCCGCATCCAGGTCCACGAGATGCAGCCATTGCGCGCCCTGTCCGGCATACAGCCGCGCCGTCTCCAGTGGATCGTGGCGATAACGGGTTTCGCAGGCGTAGTCGCCTTGCGCCAGGCGCACCACGCGGCCCTCGCGCACGTCGATGGCCGGATAGACGGTGAACCCGTTCACGCCAGCCCCCGGTCGAGGAAGTTGCGCAGCAGTTGCGCGCCCACGCTGGCCGAACGTTCCGGATGGAACTGCGCCCCGGCCACGCGTCCGCGCTGCGCGACCGCGGCGAAGCGTGATCCATGGTCGCAGGCGAACACGCAATCATCGGTCACCGGCGCGGCGTAACTGTGCACGAAGTAGGCGCGATCCCCTTCCTCGATACCCGATGCCAGGGTAGTGCGGCCCACCGTCTCCAATGTGTTCCAACCCATGTGCGGCACCCGCACACTGGCACTGACCGGCAATTTTCTTACCCGGCCGTGCAGCAGACCCAGGCATTCCACATCGCCTTCCTCCGAGCTTTCGTACAACACCTGCATGCCCACGCAAACCCCGAGCAGGGGCTTATCCAGCGCACGCAGGGTTTCCACCAGGCCGAGTTCGCGCAAACGGCCCATGATCATGGCCGCGGTGCCTACCCCAGGCAGGATCACGCGATCGGATTCGCGGATCACTGCGGCATCGCCGGTCAGCATCGCCTCCACGCCCAGCCGCTCCAGCGCGAAACGCACCGAGCCGATGTTCGCGCCGCCGGCGTCGACCAGCGCCACCTGCATCAGAGCGCGCCCTTGGTGGTGGGCAACTCGGCGCCCTCGCGCCTGATCGCCTGGCGCAGCGCGCGGGCGAAGGACTTGAAGCAGGCCTCGACCTTGTGATGGTCGTTGTCGCCCTGCACCTGCAGGTTGAGGTTCAGGCCGGAAGCGTCGCAAACCGAACGGAAGAAATGCGGCACCAGTTCAGTGGGAAGATCGCCCACTCGTTCGCGCCTGAACTCGCCCTGGAAAACGAAGTACGGCCGCCCGCTGAAATCCAGCGCCGCGCTGGCCAGGGTCTCGTCCATCGGCAGGGTGAAGCCGTAGCGGCCGATGCCGCGCTTGTCGCCCAACGCCTGCTTCAGTGCCTGGCCCAGGGCCAGGCCAGTGTCCTCCACCGTGTGGTGTTCGTCGATATCCAGGTCGCCGTCGGTGCGGATATCCAGCGCGAATCCGCCGTGCTTTCCGATCTGTTCCAGCATGTGGTCGAAGAACGGCAGACCGGTATGGATAGCGGGATCGGCGATGCGATCCAGGTTCACTTCCACCCGGATCTTCGTCTCCCTGGTATTGCGCTGCACGATGGCGCGACGTGGCGCATCGGCCAGCTCATGGGCGATCCCGGACCAGTCCCACTCGCCGCCGAACTGCGCGGTCTTCAACTGGAAACCGCGGATACGCAGGTTGTCGGCGAAGGCGATGTCGGTTTCACGATCGCCGACCATGGCCGAACGCGACCAGTCGATACCGCGATCCTGCAGGTAGTGCAGGACCAGCCCGATGCCGGGCTTGCGCGTGGGTTTGTTCTCCTGCGGCCAGCTCGCGTCGATCAGGACTTCACGGAAGACGATGCCCTGGCTCTCGAAGATCTGCAGCATCAGGTCGTTGGGGCCGTCGAACGACTCGCGCGGGTATTTTTCCGTGCCCAG
>JAKFDG010000486.1:0-4034 GCA_036677285.1 Pseudoxanthomonas sp. | reverse complement strand
TCCTTGTTGGGGTTTGGGGAGCGGGTAGTAAAGCTGGGTGCTGCTGCAACGCGACAAATTTATGCTGTTATGCACAATTGAGCAAATCGATGGATGGAATCACCATCATAGTATTTGCCTATTAATGCGGGCGGCAGGACGCACAGACCGTGTCGCAGCTAAGCTGGGCCGAATCCCGCTTCCAACCCCGATGAATCAATCCCTTTCCGCCCATCCCACGCCACGCATCGACCAGCAGTTGCGGCAGGCCGCCCAACGCATCGATCGTGCCGATGCCGAACTGCTGCTGGCCCATGCCGTGGGCCGCGACCGCGCCTGGTTGTTCGCCCATGCCACCGACGAAATGAGTGCCGACCAGGCCCTGCATTTCGCCAAGCTGCTCGAACGCCGTGCGGCCGGCGAACCCGTGGCCTACCTCACCGGCAGCCGTGCTTTCTGGACGCTGCAACTGGAAGTCGGCCCGGATACGCTGATCCCGCGACCGGAAACCGAGCACCTGGTGGAGCTGGCCCTGGAAAGGCTGGCGGCCGATGCGCCGGTGCGCGTCGCCGATCTCGGCACCGGCGGCGGCGCCATCGCCCTGGCCATCGCCAGCGAGCGCCCGCTGGCAGCGGTGGTCGCCACCGACTTCAGCAAGGCCGCGCTGGCGGTGGCGGTGCGCAACGCCGAACGCAACGAAATCGACAATGTGTGGTTCCGCCGCGGCGACTGGTGCGACGCCTTGGGTGGCGAACGCTTCGACCTGATCGCCAGCAATCCGCCCTATATCGCCGATGGTGACCCGCATCTGGGCGAAGGCGACCTGCGTTTCGAACCGGCGTCGGCGCTGTCGTCCGGAGCGGATGGGCTGGATGCGATCCGCAGCATCGTCGGCAATGCGCCGGCGCACCTGGCGCCCGGCGGCTGGCTGTTGCTCGAACACGGATGGGGGCAGGGCGAAGCGATACGCGCGCTGCTGCAGGCGGCGGGCTTCGTCGAAGTCGCCACCGAGCGTGATCTGGAAGGCCGTGATCGCGTCACGCTGGGGAAACATTTGTAGGAGCGTCCCCGGGCGCGACCGGAAACTATCCGTACCTACGGAATTCTCCGCGCCACACCGTTTTCACGGTCGCGCCCAGAAGGCGCTCCTACAAGTAAACTTCGCGCATTCCACGCAATGGACTCGCCATGCGCACGCTTTACCCCGAAATCGAACCCTTCGACTCCGGCACGATCAAGGTCGACGACCGCCACACGCTGTACTACGAACAGTGCGGCAATCCGGACGGCAAGCCGGTGGTGATGCTGCATGGCGGTCCCGGCGGCGGTTGCAGCGACAAGATGCGGCGGTTCCACGACCCGGCCAAGTACCGCATCGTCCTGTTCGACCAGCGCGGCGCCGGGCGTTCCACCCCGCACGCCGACCTGGTGGACAACACCACCTGGGAACTGGTCGCGGACATTGAGAAGCTGCGCGGGAAACTGGACATCGACCAGTGGCAGGTGTTCGGCGGTAGCTGGGGTTCGACCCTGGCGCTGGCGTATGCGCAGAAACATCCGCAACAGGTGACCGAACTGGTGTTGCGCGGCATCTTCATGCTGCGACGCTGGGAGCTGGAATGGTTCTACCAGGAAGGCGCTTCGCGCCTGTTCCCGGAGGCATGGGAGCAGTACCTGCAGGCGATCCCGGAAGTGGAACGCCACGACCTGATCTCGGCCTTCCACCGGCGCCTGACCAGCGAGGACGAAGTCACGCGCCTGGCCGCGGCGCGCGCCTGGAGCGTATGGGAAGGCGCAACCAGCTTCCTGCACGTGGACAGCGATTTCGTCAGCGGCCACGAGGACGCGGCCTTCGCGCTGGCCTTCGCGCGGATCGAGAACCACTATTTCGTCAACGGCGGGTTCTTCGAAGTGGAAGACCAGCTGTTGCGCGATGCCCACAAGATTGCCGACATCCCCGGAGTGATCGTGCATGGCCGCTACGACGTGGTCTGCCCTGTCGCCAATGCCTGGGAACTGCACAAGGCCTGGCCGAAGGCGGAACTGGTGATCAACCCGGCGTCGGGGCACTCGGCGTTCGAGGAAGAGCATGTGGACGCGCTGGTGCGGGCGACGGACAAGTTCGCTTTGTAATGCCCGCTTTTGCCTTGTAGCTGAGCATGCTTGGTTACGTTTTGGTTGCTATCGCGGGATGCCGTCCAAGTGATGGTCGATCATCCACAGCCCGGCCCACAGTTTGGCGTCGAGCTCGTAGCCTTCGCCCATCTTCCGCACCAGCCACGCGGCAGCCTCGGCGCGCGGGATCTCGTGCACGGTGATGTCCTCGTCGCCATCGCCGCCGCCCGCACCGATGCGGGTCAGGTCGGTGGCGCGGACGAAGGCGATCTTCTCGCTGGCCATGCCCGATGAAGTGGGGCCGATCATCAGTACCTGGGCGTGCGCCGCGGTCCAGCCGGTTTCTTCCTCGAGTTCGCGGATCGCGGAAACCTCGATCGATTCGTCGGCATGGATATCGCCGACCAGCCCGGCCGGCATCTCGATGGTGGAAGCCTGCAACGGCACCCGGAACTGTTCGACGAACACCACCTTGTCGTCGGGCGTCACCGCGATGATGATCGCGGCCAGGCCGCTGGCGTGGGTGCGTTCGACGTATTCCCAGGTGCCGCGCGTGACCATGCGCAGGTACTTGCCTTCATGGACGATCTTCGGTTCGGCGGTCTTGTTGTTCATGCGCACATGCTAGGTGGAGTGGATGACGCTTTCGTAATCGCCGGCTTCATCCGGTCTGGTCATCCAGGCCGGCGGCTGTCAGCAAGCGGCGCCGTGTCATGGGGCCGAAACGCAGGGATTCGGACAGGGCGCCGAGCATGCCGCCATCGGCGCCAGCGCGGAGGAAATCGGGCTCGGCGCTGTCGACCGGGGCATCCAGGGCGATGGTCGCCAATTGCCGCCACAACAACGCGTGCTCGCGTTGCTCGCGCAGGCGCACCGCCATCTGCGCGGCGCCGCGCAGACGCAGGAAGGCCACTTCGTCGATCCGGGTGAGCAGGATATCCAGGCTGCCGAAATGGGCCAGCAGTATCGCCGCCGACTTGGCGCCGATGCCGGTCACGCCGGGGATGTTGTCGACCGCGTCGCCGGTGAGCGCCAGGTAGTCGGCGATCTGGCTTGCTTCCACGCCATGTCGCGCCTTGACCCCGGCCATGCCCCAGCGCTGGCCGCGGGCGAAGTCCCACTGCTCGTCCGCTTCCATCAGCAACTGCGACATGTCCTTGTCCGCCGACACGATTACCCCGCGGAAGCCGCGCGGACGCGAGGTGTGCAAAGCGCTGCCGATCAGGTCGTCGGCTTCGTATTCGCCGTGCGCCAGCACGTTCAGCCCCAGCGCCGCGCACAGCGCCTTGCAGTGGGTGAACTGGCGCTTGAGTTCGTCCGGGGCAGGATCGCGGTTGGCCTTGTAGGCCGGATACAGGCGATTGCGGAAACAGCTGTCCAGCGCTTCGTCGAAGGCGACGGCGATGTGCCGCGGGCGTTCCTTCTCCAGCAGTTCCAGCAGGAAGCGGGCGAAGCCATGCACGGCGTTGGTCGGCCAGCCGTCGGCATCGTGGAACTGGTCCGGCATCGAATGCCAGGCGCGGAAAATGTAGAGACTGGCGTCGACCAGATATAGCGGCGACTTGGGCATGGGCAACGCTTCAGGCATGCGGTTGCCAGTCGCTCAGCAGGGTCGCGGCATCGGGGCGATCGCGTTCCGGCACCTCCAGGGCGGGCGTGCCGATGTGGATGAAGCCGACGATCTTCTCGTTGTCCCCCACGCCCAGCAGGGTCGCGATGGCCGGGTCATAGGCCATCCAGCCGGTCAGCCACTGCGCACCGAATCCGAAGGCTTGCGCCGCCTGCAGCAGGGCGAAGCAGGCGCTGCCGGCGCTGAGCAGCTGTTCCTGTTCCGGGATCTTGTGGCCCGGGGTCAGCCGCGCGATCACTGCGATGACCACGGGCGCATGCGAGAAACGCATGCGGTCCTTCTCGATGGCCGCATCGGCGGCCTGCGGATC
>JAKFDG010000485.1:0-1500 GCA_036677285.1 Pseudoxanthomonas sp. | reverse complement strand
CGCAATGACGCGCCCTTTGGGCGTGAGCCACGCGTTCCATTGCCAATGGCCGGCAGGCAATCCAGCCACATCGTTGGCGAACTGAGCCTGCGCGAAGACCGTCGCATCCGGCCCGTCCAGCGCGATCACGGCATGGTCGGGCAGTGCGAAAAAGAGCGTGTCGGCAGCGGGCAGGTTGTCAGGCAAGGGGGCGAGGCTTAAAATTTCGCGTGTTGCGAGTTACTACATGATAGGCGAAACCCCTTCCATTCCCGATCCTTCCCCCGGAACACAGCAACCTGCAAGGGAACCTGTGGAAAAGGAGACGGTGCCGCCCAAAGAGTACGGCGGTCGCGACGGTCCAGAGCCGACGCGGTATGGGGATTGGGAGAAAAACGGACGCTGCATCGATTTCTGATCAGCATTGAGCCAACGCGGTCGCGACGACCGCCCAGCCGAGAAACGAGCCCAGCGAATGGCGACCCGACAACGTCCGCTTTCACCGCACATGCAGGTATACCGCTGGCAGATCCAGATGGCGACTTCGATCGTCCATCGGGCTACCGGAATCATCCTCGCCGTAGGCGCGCTGCTGATCGCCGCCGCGTTGCTGGCCATGGCCACCGGGCCCGAGGCCTGGGACTGGGTACGCCGCCTTGCCGGCTCGTGGCTGGGACTGGCGGTGCTGTTCGGCTGGACCTGGTCCTTCGCCTACCACTTGCTCAACGGCATCCGCCACCTGGTCCAGGATGCCGGCTTCGGTTTCAGCATCCCGGCCTTCATCCGCAATGGGTGGCTCTCGGTGATCGGCAGCCTGCTGCTGACCGGCGCCATCTGGGGCTGGGTTGCCGCGCAAGGGGGCTGGCTATGAACCATCGCTATCGCACTCCGTTGAAGAACGTGCGCGGCCTCGGCTCGGCCAAGGAAGGAACGCATCACTTCCTCGTCCAGCGCCTGACCGCCATCGCGCTGGTCTTCCTGGCCTGCTGGTTCCTGTACTTCGTGATCGGACTGATGCACGCCGATTACCTGACCGCCAGCGATGCCGTGGCCAAGCCTTGGAACGCGACGCTTTTAATCGCGTTCCTGGTGGCGATGTTCTGGCATGCGCAGCTGGGCGTGCAGGTGGTCATCGAGGATTACGTGCACAGCCACGGGCTGGCATTGGCAGCGCAGATCGTGGTGCGTTTCACGTGCATCCTGGGCGCGCTGGCCAGCATTTTCGCCGTGGTCCTCATTGCGCTAGGGAATTGAGTCGATGACTTCCGCTTACAAGATCACTGAACACAAGTACGACATGGTCGTGGTCGGCGCCGGTGGCGCAGGCTTGCGCGCCACCTTCGGGTTGGCTGCGAAAGGCCTGCAGACCGTATGCATCACCAAGGTCTTCCCGACCCGCTCGCACACCGTCGCGGCGCAGGGCGGCATCTCCGCCGCGCTGGGCAACATGGGCGAGGATGACTGGCGCTACCACTTCTTCGACACCATCAAGGGTTCGGACTGGCTGGGCGACCAGGACGC
>JAKFDG010000484.1:0-10698 GCA_036677285.1 Pseudoxanthomonas sp. | reverse complement strand
TCCATGCCCGGACGCCCCTGGGTCACGCCATCGCACATCGCCGGCACGCCGCCGGCGACCTGCGCGGTGGCGCCGAGTTCGCGCGCGACCTTGCGCACGATTTCCGGGTAGTGCTCGAACGGCTGGTGCGCCGAGAGCATGTCGTTGTAGGCGTTGATGATGCCCAGGTTCGGAGTGATGTCGGCGCGCAACCGGCCCTTGTCGGTCGTTCCGCTGGCGGCGAAGGCATGGGCCAGGTTGCCGCAGCTGAGGCGCGTGCGGTTCGGTCCCTCGCGATGCGCGGCCTCGATGCCTTGCAGGTACGCGCTGCGCGAAGCGGCGCTGCGCTGGCGAATGCGGTCGGTGACTTCCTGGATGCGGGGGTGGAGGCTCATGGCGAAGGCTTTGCTGCGTGTGGTGGGGCATGAAGCCCGGGGATAAGCGGAAAAGCGGAAGCGCGACGGACGACGCAACCGTCGCGATGATGCATCAGTGCGGTGGCCCGAAGGCCTCCACCGCGAACGCGGCCGCGCCCAACAGGCCCGGGCGCGGATGTACCACGGCCAGCGTGGGTACGCGCGCCATGGCGGGCGAGAACCGGCCCTTGTGCTCGAAGCGCTGGCGGAAGCCGGAATGCTGCAGCGACGCCAGCAGTTTCGGGACCAGTCCGCCGGTGAGGAATACGCCGTCCCAGGCGCCGGCGCTGAGCACCAGGTCGCCGGCGATGGCGCCGAACACCGCGCAGAACACATCCAGGGCGCGCATGCAGCGCACGTCGCCGGCCGCAGCGCGCGCGGTGATGTCGGCGGGCTGCATCGGGCCGGGATCCTCGCCTGCGATCTCGCTCAGTGCGCGATGCAGGTTGACCAGGCCGGGGCCGCAGATCAGGCGTTCGTTGGACACGCGTCCGAACTGCAGCGACAGGCGTTTGAGTATGTCGATTTCCTCGGGGGTACCCGGCGGGAAACTGACATGGCCGCCTTCGGTTTCCAGCGGGTAGCGGCGACCGTCGCGGATGATCAATCCGCCTACGCCCAAGCCGGTGCCGGGACCGATCACGGCATAGGTCCGGGGTTGGGAGACTGGCGCCGGGGACCAGCTCGCGCCGCCTATCGCCACCACGTCGTTGGGGGTCAGCAGGGAAACCGCCATGGCCTGGGCGGCGAAATCGTTCACCAGTTTGAGCTGGTCGAATCCGAGCGCCTGGCTCGTGCGCGACAACGAGATAACCCAGGGATGGTTGGTGATGCGGGCCTGGTCGCCATCGACGCGGCCGGCGACTGCGAAGACACCATTCTGCGCGGAAGCGCCCGTTTCATCGAGGTAATGCCTGGCGGCATCGGCCAGGGAAGGGAAATCCGCGACCGCGTATTCCCCCACGCTGTCCACGATCAGCGGAGTGTCCGCAGCGATATCCGCAAGTGCGAAGCGCGCATTGGTGCCGCCGATGTCGGCAAGCAGCACACGCTCTGCGGAAGCAGGGGACGTGGGGGTCATGCGGAGTACTTCAAGCAATGGTTACAGGGAGTATTCCGCGGCATCCGACTCAGTCGTCCTCGTTGCTCAGCGCTGCGCCGTGAGTGGCGACAACCTTCGCATAATAGCGTGCGCTGTCCTTCGGTGTTCGGGTCTGGGTTTCGAAGTCCACATGGACAATACCGAACCGTTTGGAATAACCCAGCGACCATTCCAGGTTGTCCAGCAGCGACCACACGAAGTAGCCGCCGATGTCGCAACCGGCCCCGATCGCGGCGTGCACCGCACGCAGATGCTGGCGCAAGTAACTGAGTCGCAAGGGATCGCGCACGCGTCCGTTTTCGGATTTGGGCGGATCGAAGAAGGCGGCACCGTTCTCTGTGATGAAAACTTTTGGGTTGCCGTAGCGTTCCTTCACCCACACCAGCGTGTCGGTTAGTCCTTGCGGGAATACCTCCCAGCCGGTTTCCGTATACGTATGCTGCTTCTGCCGCACCGGCGCGACCTTCAGCGGCCAGTCGAGTTCGTCGTGCCTGGAGACGTTGCGGGTGTAGTAGTTCACGCCGATGAAATCCAGTGGCTGTTTGATCAGGTCCATGTCGTCCTGCGGCCATTCCGGCCAGGCCTCGCCGAAGATCTCCCGCAGTTCCTCCGGATAGGTGCCGAAGAAGGCCGGGTCCAGGTACTGGCGATTCATGTAGGCCTCGGCCCGCCGGGTCGCAGCCAGGTCTTCGGGACTGTCGCTGGCCGGATACTTCGGTTCGATATTCACCACCAGCCCGATCTCGTGCTTGCCCACTTCGCGATAGACCTTGACCGCCGCGCCATGCGCGCGCATCAGGTTGTGCGAGGCGATGGGCGCTTCGAAACGGTTGCGATGGCCCGGCGCCAGTGCGCCATGCAGGTAGCCGCCATCGGTGACCACCCAGGGCTCGTTGAGCGTGGCCCAACGCTTGATGCGGCCATCGAGGCGTTCGAACATCAGGCGGCCGTAGTCGGCGAACCAGTGCGCGATGTCGCGGTTCAACCAGCCGCCCTGGTCGTCCAGCGCAGCGGGCAGGTCCCAGTGGAACAGGGTGGCGACCGGCTGGATGTCGTTCTCGAGCAGGGTGTCGACCAGGCGTTCGTAGAAATCGATGCCCTTCTGGTTGACCCGGCCCTTGCCCTCGGGCAGCACCCGGCTCCAGGAAATGCTGAAACGGTAGGCCTGCAGGCCCAGCTCCTTCATCAGGCCGATGTCTTCGCGCCAGCGGTTGTAGTGGTCGCAGGCCACGTCGCCGGTGTCGTTGTTGAGCATTCGTCCCGGGGTGTGGGCGAAGCGCTGCCAGATGCTGGGGCCGGCGCCATCGGCGAGCGGAGAGCCTTCGATCTGGTAGGCGGCAGTGGCGCTGCCCCAGATGAAGTCGTCCGGAAACTGGTAGATATTCGACATGGCCACTCCGTGGTGTCCTTGCAGGACCGGGGTTGTATTGTGAAAACGGTTACATGGCAGAATACCCCATGCTTCCGGCCAGCGAAACGGCTACAGGTTGCACTTCATTGCCGGAGACATGATGGCCAGCGTCCAACTCGACTGCGTACGCAAGGTTTACGACAACGGACAGGTGGCTGTGCACGGTGCCAGCTTCGAGGTGGCCCACGGTGAACTCATGGTCCTGGTGGGTCCGTCGGGTTGCGGCAAGTCCACCTTGCTGAGGATGATCGCCGGGCTGGAAGACATCTCAGGCGGCACGCTTTCCATCGGCGACCGCGTGGTCAATGACGTGGCCCCGAAGGACCGTGACATCGCCATGGTGTTCCAGAGCTATGCGTTGTATCCGCACATGACCGTGGCCGAAAACCTGGCCTTCGGCCTGAAGCTGCGCAAGCACGACAAGGCCGCCATCGAGAAGCGGGTCAGCGCCGCGGCCGAGACGCTGGGCCTGACCCCGATGCTCGGCAAGCTGCCGCGTGAGATGTCGGGTGGGCAACGCCAGCGTGTGGCCCTGGGTCGGGCGCTGGTGCGGGAGCCGTCGGTGTTCCTGCTGGACGAGCCGCTCTCCAACCTGGACGCCAAGTTGCGGCACTCGGTGCGCACCGAGATCGCGCGCCTGCACCGGCAGCTCGGTACCACCATGATCTACGTTACCCACGACCAGGTGGAAGCCATGACCCTGGGCCAGCGCATCGTGGTGCTGAAGGATGGCGAGATCCAGCAGATCGATACGCCGATGGCCTTGTACGAACGTCCGGCCAACCTGTTCGTTGCAGGTTTCCTTGGCAGCCCCGCGATGAATGTATTGCAGGGCTGGTTGGTACAGGCCGATGGCCTGGTGCTGGACCTGGGGGAAGGGCTGCACCTGCCATTGGGCGAGACGCGTATCGATCCGGCATGGCTGGGTGGAGAGGTGGTCGTCGGGATTCGTCCGGAGAGCTTGCAGCCCGGGGCAACCGGGCGGGGAAGCTTCCAGGCCATGGTCGAAGTGGTCGAGCCCGTGGGCAACGAGGTATTCCTGGACCTGCGCTACGGATCGCATCCGCTGGTGACCCGTATCGCGCCCGGGGCGATGCCTGCGATCGGTGAGCGGCTGACAATGACGCTGGCGAGTGACCGGCTGCATTTCTTCGATCCGGAGAGCGGTCGGCGGCTTTCACCGACCTGATCGTGCTCAACAAGTAGTCCCCCCTTGAAAAAGGGCGCCGTGCAGCCCGCAGGCGCTGCGCCGGGGGATTTGCTCCTGCTTGTGTTTTGACGCGTCGCGCGAAAAGCAGATCCCCCGATCCCCTTTTTCAAAGGGGGAGGACCAGCCACCGGTCGGCTATACTCGCCCGTGAAACCGCTACTTCCGTCGCGGAGCTGCCATTCAATTCAACGAGTTAGCGGCATTTCCTAATACAATCTCTTATTCAAGCGCAGTGCCGCGGGCTTGGTCCCGGCGCTGCCGGAAACCACTGCCGCATGCGCCTTTCCACGATCAAGCTGTCCGGTTTCAAATCCTTCGTCGATCCGACCACCCTGCACCTGCCGACCAACATGACCGGCGTGGTCGGTCCCAATGGCTGCGGCAAGTCCAACATCATCGATGCCGTGCGCTGGGTGATGGGCGAAAGCTCGGCCAGCCGCCTGCGCGGCGACTCGCTGACTGATGTGATCTTCTCCGGCTCCTCGGCGCGCAAGCCGGTGTCGCAGGCCACGGTCGAGCTGATCTTCGACAACAGCGACCACGCCATCGGCGGCGAATTCGCCGCGTTCAACGAAATCTCGGTCAAGCGCACGGTCAGCCGCGACGGCACCAGCACCTACTACCTCAACGGCACCAAGTGCCGGCGCCGCGACATCACCGACCTGTTCCTCGGCACCGGCCTGGGCCCGCGCAGCTACTCGATCATCGAGCAGGGCATGATCAGCCAGATCATCGAGGCGCGCCCGGAAGACCTGCGCATCTACCTGGAGGAAGCCGCCGGCATCTCCAAGTACAAGGAACGCCGCAAGGAAACCGAGACCCGGATCCGCCACACCCGCGAGAACCTCGACCGCCTTGGCGACCTGCGCGAGGAAATCACCAAGCAGCTCGAGCACCTCAAGCGCCAGGCGCGCCAGGCCGAGCAGTACCAGGCCCTGCAGGAAGAGCGCAAGGTCAAGGACGCCGAATGGAAGGCGCTGGAATATCGCGGCCTCGACGGAGAGCTGCAGAAGCTGCGCGAAGGGCTTTCGCAGGAAGAAACCCGGCTGCAGCAGCTGATCGCCGAACAGCGCGAGGCCGAGCGCCAACTGGAAACCGGCCGCGCCGGTCGCGAAACCGCCAGTGAAGCCCTGAACAAGGCGCAGGGCGAGGTCTACCAGGTCGGCAGTGCGCTGGCCCGTATCGAACAGCAGATCCAGCACCAGCGCGAACTCGCCGAACGCCTGCACAAGGCGCGCGAGGAAGCGGCCAACGCACTGGCCGAACTCGGCCAGCACATCAGCGGCGATGAAACCCGGCTGGGCGTGCTGCGCGAATCGGTGGCAGAGGCCGAACCGCAGCTCGCGCAATTGCAGCAGGATGACCAGCACAAGCAGGAAGCGCTGCGCGAAGCGGAAACGAAGTTGTCCGACTGGCAACAGCGCTGGGAGACGCATAGCCGCGAGCAGTCCGAAGCCGCGCGTGCCGGCGACGTCGAACGCACCCGCGTCGACTACCTGGACCGGCAGGCGCTGGACGCCGATCGCCGTCGCGAGCAGATCGCCAGCGAGCGCACAGGTCTGGACCTGGCTGCGCTCGCCGAGGCCTTCGCCGGCATCCAGTCCCAGCACGATGCGCAGAAGACCTCGCTCGAAGGCCTCAACACCGATGTCGAGACCCGCAAACATGCGGTCACCGAGTTGCAGGATCAGCAGCGGACTGCACAGACCGAACTGGCCGAAGTCCGCAAACAGGCCGAGACCGCTCGCGGCCGCCTGTCGTCGCTGGAAACCCTGCAGCACGCCGCGCTGGGCCAGGAGCAGGGTGCGGCGACCGAGTGGCTGCGCCAGCGCGGGCTCGATTCCGCCGCGCGGGTCGGAGAGAAGCTGACGGTCGAGGCGGGTTGGGAGAACGCGGTCGAAAGCGCGCTTGGGCAATTGATCGAAGGCGTGCTGGTCGAAGCGCCGGAAGCCCTGGTCGAGGCGCTCGGCGAACTCGGCGAAGGCCGCCTCACCCTGGTGTCGCCGCAGGACGACGCGATTGCGTTCGCACCGACCTCGCTGGCGTCCAAGGTCCAGGGTCCGGTCGCGATCCGCCGCATGCTGTCGAAGCTGCATGCGGCCGAAACCCTGGGCGATGCCCGTGCGATGTTGCCGCGCCTCGGCGACGGCGAATCGGTCATCACCCGCAGCGGCGAACGCCTCGGCGCCGGCTGGGTGCGCATCGTGCGCTCCGGCGCGGTCAAGCAGGGCGCGTTGCTGCGCGAACGCGAGATCCAGTCGCTGCGCGCGGAGATCGATCAATTCCAGCACCGCGAGGCAGAGCTCGGGCGCGGCATCAGCGCCTGGCGCGACCGCCTGCTGGTCGCCGAGCAGCAGCGCGAAGACGCACAGCGCGCTTCCTACCTTGCCCATCGCAGCGTGTCCGAACTCGCCGGCCAGCTGCAGAGCCAGCAAGGTAAAGTCGAATCGGCGCGCAACCGGATCGAGAAGATCGATGCGGAAATGGCGCAACTGGTCGAAACCCTCGACAGCAGCCGCGAACAGGCCCGCGAAGCGCGTTCGAAACTGGAAGACGCCATTTCGCGCATGGCCGAACTGGAGACTACGCGCCAGGCCCTGGATGCCGAGCGCCGGCAGCTCGCCGAGGCCCGCGACGCAGCGCGTGATGCCGCCCGCACGTCGCGCGACACCGCGCACGCCCTGGCCTTGACCCTGGAATCGCAGCGCACCCAGATAGTTGCCCTGAGCCAGGCGCTGGAACGCATGGGCGGACAGCGTGGCCAGCTCGATTCGCGCCTGGGTGAACTCGCCTCGCAATTGAGCGCCGGCGACACGCCGGTGCAATCGCTGGAAGGCGAGCGCCAGGCGGCGCTGGAACAGCGCGTGGTCGCCGATCGCAAGCTGGCCGAAGCGCGCGCCGCGCTGGAAGGCCTGGACAACGACCTGCGCAATTTCGAGCAGACCCGCCACCAGCGCGAAGAACAATCACTGGCCCAGCGCGAAGTGATTTCGCAACGCAAGCTCGACCAGCAGGCGCTGAGCCTCAAGGCCGATCAGTTGTCCTCGGCGGTGGCCAAGGGCGGCTTCACCCTGGCCGACGTCATCGCCAGCCTTCCGGAAACGGCGGCGCTGGGTGACTGGGAACAGGTGGTCAATAACATCGACGGCAAGATGCGCCGATTGGAGCCGGTCAACCTGGCCGCCATCCACGAGTATGGCGAAGCCTCGCAGCGCGCCGAATACCTGGAGGCCCAGAACGCCGACCTGACCTCGGCGCTGGACACGTTGGAAGACGCGATCCGCAAGATCGATCGCGAAACCCGCGGCCGCTTCAAGGACACCTTCGACCGGGTCAACGCCGGCGTGCAGGAGCTGTATCCGCGCCTGTTCGGCGGCGGTCATGCCTACCTGGAGCTGACCGGCGAGGACCTGTTGGATACCGGCGTGGCGATCATGGCCCGCCCGCCCGGCAAGCGCGTGTCCAACATCTCGCTGCTGTCCGGCGGCGAGAAGGCGATGACCGCGGTGGCACTGGTGTTCGCCATTTTCCAGCTCAATCCCGCGCCGTTCTGCCTGCTGGACGAGGTGGACGCGCCGCTGGACGAAGCCAACGTCGGCCGCTTCACCACCATGGTCAAGGAAATGAGCGAGAAGGTGCAGTTCCTGTTCGTTAGCCACAACAAGGCGACCATGGAAGCCGCACACCAGCTCAGTGGCGTTACCATGCGGGAGCCGGGTGTCAGCCGGCTGGTGTCGGTGGACCTGGAAGAAGCCGCTCGTTTGGCTGGAGCGGCATGATTCAAAACGGTATGACCCACAGTGGTATGTCCCCCCTAGCGAACCCTGCGCGGAGAACCCGATAAATGTCCGACATGGCCTTGCTTCGCATCGGCATCCTCGTAGCCGGATTGATCCTGATCGCCACGATCGTTTTTTTCGGCAGGCCGAAGAAGCCGGGCCAAGGCAAGCGCCTGGAGCCGGGCGAACGCGACGCCGCCCGGGTCGAACCTAGCCTGGCCGGGGATCTCGCCGGCGGTGCCCCGGACTACAGCGGCGATGCCGTGACCCAGCCCGAGCTCGGTCTGCCCGGCGCGACCCCGGGTGCGTCCATCGACAGCGACCTGGGCAAGCGCCCCAACCAGGATTTCGACAAGATCGTTTCGCTGTACGTCGCCGCGCGGGCCGGCCACACCCTGCGTGGCGAGGACATCGTGGTGGCGGCGGAGAAGACCGGCCTCACCTTCGGGCACATGAACGTGTTCCATCGCCTGGTCGAGAACCATCCCGAGCGCGGCCCCATCTTCAGCATGGCCAACATCCTGCAACCGGGCAGCTTCGACATGGCCAACATCCGCGAACTGGAAACCCCGGCCATCGCCTTCTTCCTGACCCTGCCGGCACCGCTGACCGCGCTCGATTCCTGGGAGAAGTTGCTGCCCAACGTTCAGCGCATGGCTGAACTGCTGGATGGCGTGGTCCTGGACGACAGCCGCAACGCGCTCGGCCGCCAGCGCATCCAGCACCTCCGCGAGGAACTGCGCGCCTACGACCGCCAGCACGAAGCGCCGCCACTGACGAAAACGCCGCGCTGGTGACGAGTTTCCCTTCTCCCGCTTGCGGGAGAAGGTGCCGAAGGCGGATGAGGGTGGTTCGGAGCTAATGTCGGTGATCTTGTGAAATATCGAGTGCGTCCTTTCCCATGACAGCTCCTAACCCCGCCACCCGCGCCGCCGGGCTCCGCGCCCGGCTCGAAGACGCCAACTACCGCTACCACGTCCTCGACGAGCCAAACATCGCCGACGCCGAGTACGACCGCCTGCTGCGCGAGCTGGACGAACTGGAAGCCGCGCATCCGGAACTGGCGACGCCCGATTCGCCCACCCAGCGCGTCGGCAATGCGCCTTCCTCGAAATTCGCCGAAGTCCGCCACGCCATTCCCATGTTGTCGCTGGGCAATGCCTTCAGCGAGGCGGAGGTGCGCGACTTCGTGCGTCGCATCGAGGAAAAGCTCAAGCGGCCATCGCTCGCGTTCTCCGCCGAGCCGAAGCTCGACGGCCTCGCCATCAGCCTGCGGTACGAAAAGGGGAAGTTCGTGCAGGGCGCGACCCGTGGCGATGGCGCTTCGGGCGAGGAGGTCACCGCCAACCTGCGCACCGTGAAAGCCATCCCGCTGCATCTGCGGGGGAAGGACTGGCCCAAGGTGCTGGAAGTGCGCGGCGAGGTGTACATGCCGCGTGCGGCATTCGAGAAATACAACGAACATGCGCGCCTGCACGGCGGCAAGGTCCTGGCCAACCCGCGCAACGGTGCCGCAGGCTCGCTGCGCCAGCTGGACCCGCGCATCACCGCGCAACGGCCGCTGGCCTTCTTCGCCTACGGCATTGGCTTGGTGGAAGGTGGGAAGCTGCCGGATACGCACTCTGCGACGTTGCGGGCCTTGCGTGAGTGGGGATTCCCGGTCAGTGCGGAAAGTGACGTGGTGCACGGTGCGGAAGGCCTGCTTGGCTACTACGAGCGAATCGGGAACAAGCGTGACGCGCTGGCCTTTGATATCGATGGCGTGGTCTACAAGCTGGACGATGCCGAAGGCCAACGCGAGATGGGCTTCGTTTCGCGCGCACCACGGTGGGCGATCGCGCACAAGTTCCCGGCGCAGGAACAATCCACCGTGGTCGAAGCCATCGAGATCCAGATCGGCCGCACTGGCGCTGCTACCCCGGTAGCGAGACTGAAACCGGTGCAGGTCGCCGGCGTGGTGGTGACCAACGCCACCCTGCACAACGCCGACCAGATCGCGCGCCTGGATGTCCGTATCGGCGACAGCGTCATCGTACGCCGTGCTGGCGACGTGATCCCAGAAGTGGTCAGCGTGATGCTGGAGCAGCGCCCGGCCGGCGCAGTGCCTTGGTCGATGCCGACGAATTGCCCGATCTGCGGTTCGGAAATCGTGCGCGAGGAAGGCGAGGCGGTATGGCGCTGTTCGGGCGAGCTGAGTTGCCCTGCCCAGCGCAATGAGGCCATCCGCCATTTCGCTTCACGGCGCGCCATGGATATCGAAGGGCTGGGCGACCGCTACATCGAGGATCTGTGCGGCATGGGCTACGTCGGTTCAGTTGCCGATCTGTACAAGCTGGCGCTCGATGATTTGCTGGAGATGAAGCGTCGTGTCGACGAGCGCGATGGCACCACGCCGGCCCATATAAGTAAAAGCGGGGTCAAGGCCGGCAAGGTCGCCACCAAGTGGGCCGAAAACCTTATCGAGGCGATTGATCGCAGCCGCAACACCACGCTCGAACGTTTCCTGTTCGCGCTGGGCATCCAGCATGTCGGCGAAAGCACAGCCAAGGCGCTGGCCTCATGGTTCGGTGATCTCGAGCTCATCCGTCGCTTGCCATGGCCATTGTTCAAGCACGTGCCCGACGTAGGCGGAGAAGTCGCACGGGCCATCGGCCATTTCCTCGACCAACCCGGCAACCAGCAGGTCATCGACGACCTGCTGGCGCGCGGCGTGCGCATCACCGATACACATCCGCCCACCGCCAGGCTGCGCGAGGGCCTGGACCTGGCCACGCTGCTGGTCGATCTCGAGATTCCGAAGA
>JAKFDG010000483.1:0-8359 GCA_036677285.1 Pseudoxanthomonas sp. | reverse complement strand
GGCCAGCAACAACGACCTGGACATGTTCGGCGAGACCCGCACCGCGGCGATCCTGGCCAAGGCGGTTGCCGATGATGCCGCCGGGTTCGACGCCTTCAGCGCCTTGCGTGCAGCCACGCTCGGCGGCGCCAGGGCGATGGGCTTCGACCATCTGGTCGGTTCGATCGAGCCGGGCAAGCAGGCCGACCTGGCCTGCGTCGATCTGTCCGCATTGGAAACGCAACCCTTGCACCATGTCGTGTCCCAGCTGATCTATGCGACGGGCCGGCACCAGGTCAGTGACGTGTGGATCGCCGGCAAGCCGAAGCTGAGCGCCCGCGTGCTGGTCGACATGGACATGGCCCGGATCATCGCCAATGCCAGGCAGTGGCGCGAGCGCATCGCCAGGATCGGACGTTGACCACGAATCGAGAAAGGCCGAACCCAAGAGGGATGCACGCATGACCCGTTCCCCCGCCGGCACGAACGACAACTTCAGCCAGGCCGAGCTCGACAAGTTCGGCGCGCTGGCCAACCGCTGGTGGGACCCGGAAGGGCCGCAGAAGGCGTTGCATGCGCTGAACCCGGTGCGCCTCGATTATGTGAAACAGCGTGCTGGCCTGCGTGATGCCGCGGTGCTGGATGTCGGCTGCGGCGCCGGGTTGCTCAGCGAAGCACTGGCGAAGGAAGGCGCGAAAGTCGCCGCCATCGACCTTGCGCCGGAGCTGATCAAGGTCGCGAAGCTGCACCGGCTCGAATCCGGCGTCGAAGTCGATTACCGCCTGCAGTCGGTCGAGTCGCTGGCGGCGGAAGCGCCGGGCACCTTCGACGCGATCACCTGCATGGAAATGCTGGAGCACGTGCCGGATCCGTCGGCCATCATCGCCGCCTGCGCGGAACTGCTGAAGCCGGGCGGACGGCTGTTCCTGTCCACGCTCAACCGCACCCCGGCCGCGTTCGCGCTGGCCATCGTCGGCGCGGAGTACGTCGCGCGGCTGTTGCCCAAGGGCACCCACAATTACCAGGATTTCATCAAGCCCGCGGAACTGGCTTCATGGCTTCGAGGCGCCGGCCTGCAACTGGAAGATGTCAGCGGCCTGGCCTACGAGCCCTGGCGCAACGGTGCGCGGATCATCGGCCGCACCGACGTGAACTACCTGGCCTGCGCCAGAAAGCCCGCATGACCTCGCCTCGTTTCCCGCGTGCGGTGCTGTTCGACCTGGACGGCACCTTGCTGGACAGCGCACCGGACATGCTGGCCACGGCCAATCGCCTGCGCGATGCGCGTGGCGAGGCACCGATGACCCTCGCCGAAATCCGCCCGCACGTCTCCAAGGGTTCGCGCGCGATGCTGGCCGCGGCCTTTCCGCAGCTCGGCGTCGACGCACGCGAAGCCATGGTGCTGCCGTTCCTGGATACCTACCTGCAGGAACTGGGCAGGCACAGCGTGCTGTTCGCCGACATCGAAGCCATGCTCGTGGCGTTGGAAACCGATGGTGCGCAGTGGGGCATCGTCACCAACAAGCCGGAGTACCTGGCGCGCGAGATCCTGCCGCAACTCGGCTGGCAGAAGCGCTGCGCGGTGCTGATCGGTGGCGACACGCTGGCCGAGCGGAAGCCGCATCCGCTGCCGTTGCAGACCGCGGCCGCCTGGATGGGTTTCGCGACGGGCGAATGCGTGTACGTGGGCGACGACGAACGCGACATCCAGGCCGCGCGTGCAGCCGGCATGCCGTCGATTGCCGCGTTGTGGGGATACCGCCAGGACCACGAGGACCCGGCAGGGTGGGGCGCCGATGCGTTGATCGAAGAACCAGGCGGCTTGCTCGACGCCTCCGCGTGGCCTGTCGCGCACGGCTGAGATGAGCGATTCGACCGCACTCGACAGTTTCCTCGGTAAATGGCGCAAGCGCTGGCCGGAATGGGCGGTGGTCGAGGTGTTCGTGCCCGCGTCCCAGCGCGAGATCGCGGTGGCCTGGTTCACCTTGCAGCAGGAACTCGTGGATGCGATGAACATCGCCGGCGATCCCTTGCCGGCCGACGCCAAGCTGGCGTGGTGGGGCGAGGAGTTGCGCGATTGGAGCCGCCAGCGTTCGCGGCATCCGCTGGGTCGCGTGCTGGAATCGCAGCGTGCGCCCTGGTTCGAACTGGCCGAAGCGCTACCGGCACTGGTGCGGCTGCGCGAACAACCGCGCGATGCGGAAACCGCTTTCGACACCCTGCGTCCCTTGGCGTCAGCCATCGTCGGGGTGGAGTCCGCCTTGTTCGGCCACGGATCGGGGGAGGCGGAGCTCCGCACGGTCAGTGCCCAGTGGCTCGCGGCGCGGCTGGAAGAGGCCGGTAACTCGGCCGTCCCATTCCGCATCCCGGGCCATACCGGTCCTTCCCAGGCCGATTGGGCCATGGAGTTGCGGCGCCAATGGCCCGGCAGCGGCGCGCTGCCGCGTCGCCTGTGGTCGGCGTTGGCGCACTCGCGCCTGCAACGTTTCAGGGCTGCGGGCGAGGGCATTGCACCGCTTTCGCCAGTGCATGCACTGTGGCTGGGATGGCGCGCGGCAAGGCGGCGCTGACGTAACGGACCGTTGCAGGGGCGTCCGGCCGTGAGCCGGTACAATTCACCCCCTGTCCCAGCCCCCGGCCTGTACCGATGTCCGCTTCACGTCCCACCCTTCCCCGGATCGATCTTCCCGATGTCGCCGACCACGCGGTGTCGCTGGCGCGTGCGCTGGACTGGGTGGGCATGGAAGGCATCGCCCTGCCGGTGCGGATTCCGGACGGCGCTGGTGGCCAGTTGCAGGTGCCGGCGAGCATCGACCTCTCGGTCAACCTGGCCAATCCCGATGCGCGCGGCATCCACATGTCGCGGCTGTACCTGCGCTTGCAGGATGGGCTGGCGCGCGAAGCCATCACTCCGGCCGGGCTGCGCCACCTGCTGCAGGAAAGCATCGCCTCGCAGGACGGACTCGCCACCCAGGCCAAGTTGAAGATCCGCTATGAAGCCCTGCTGCAGCGGCGCGCGCTGGAAAGCGAGTTCAGCGGCTGGAAGCGCTATCCGGTGGAAATCGAGGCCACGCTTGCCGACGGCCACCTGCAGCTGGCGCTGGGATTCTCGCTGGAATATTCCAGCACCTGCCCGGCGTCCGCCGCGCTCTCGCGCCAAGCCAACGCGGAACGCTTCTCCGATGATTTTGCCGCCGCGCGTCCGTTGTCGGTAGGCGTGGTCCACGACTGGCTGGCTTCCGAGCGCGGCCTCGCAGCGACGCCGCATGCGCAGCGCAGTCGCGCGCAAGTGCGGGTGCACCTGCGCGCGCAGTTCGACGAACTCCCGCTGGTGGCGCTGATCGACGCGCTGGAAGCCTCGCTGGCCACGCCGGTGCAGACTGCGGTCAAGCGCGTGGACGAGCAGGCATTCGCGCGCCTGAATGCGGAAAACCTGATGTTCTGCGAGGACGCCGCGCGCCGTGTCGCCTCGGTGCTGTCGGCCGATCCGCGCATCGAGCGGTACGAGGCCACGGTGGCGCATTTCGAAAGCCTGCATCCGCATGACGCGGTTGCGCGGGTGAGCGGCAGCAACACCTGAAATCCTTCTGTAGAGCCGAGCTTGCCCGGCTGCCTTGCTAAAGCGACGCGGTGCGCTCCAGCACCAGCAGCGGGTCGATGCGCACATCGAACCGCGCCTCCAGGTATTGATGTGTCTGTGGTGAAGAACGCGCCGCAGCGCGCCGTAATGGTGAACGCGTTGAAGGCTATTTCTGTTCTAGCACCAACAGCGGGTCAATGCGCACATCGAACCAGTTCATGCCCCAGTGAAGGTGCGGTCCCGTCGCGCGTCCAGTCGCGCCCACGGCGGCGATCACCTGGCCCTGTTCCACCCGGTCGCCGACTTTCACGTCGATGCGCGAGAGGTGCAGGAAGTTGGAACTGACACCGTGGCCGTGGCCGAGCAGCAGGGTGCCGCCGGTGAGGTAGAGATCCGATGCGGCGAAGGTCACTACGCCGCCGGCAGGCGCCTTGACCGGCGTGCCCGACGGTGCGGCGATGTCCATGCCCGAATGCGGCGATTTTGGCGTGTCGTTGTAGATGCGCTGGTTTCCGAAGCGCCCGCTGATGCGGCCCTGCACCGGCCAGATAAAAGCTTGGGTGAAGTCGGCACGCGCGTCGTCGCGAATGCGCGCGGCCACCACCTGTGCCTGTTCGCGCTCGATTCGTGCAGCGATGTCGGGTGGCGGGTTGACCGTTTTCGGCGGCACTCCCTTGAGATGTTCCACTGGCCAGTCGCGGGCACCCACGGCGATGTCCGCCGCATCGCGACTGCCGTCCGGGCGCGTGATCACGACCCGCAACGGACCTTTTTCGTCGCGACCCACGCCGAAGACCACGGTGCCGTAGGCGGTGACGCGCAACTCGCGCCCCGCATAGCTGACACTGCTACCGGCCGGAACCTTGCCCAGCACCAGGGCGCCCTGCGAGACGCTGGCGGGGAACACACTGCGGTTGTCTGGGAGGGTGCTGGCAACCGGCTGCGCCAGCGCGACCGGGATGGAAAACCACGACAACGCCAGCAACAGCAAACCCGATTTCACCGGTCGAATTCCAGCCGTCGCCCATTCGGCGTACCCACGAGATGTTCGCCGTTCCAGACCATGCGTCCATTGACCCAGGTGCCACCCACGCGCGACTGGAACGTCGTGCCTTCGAAAGGCGACCAGCCGCATTTCGACAGCACGTCCTCGCGTTGCACGGTGAACGGGCCGTCATCCACCAGCACCAGGTCGGCCCAATAGCCTTCGCGCAGGAAACCGCGTTCCTTCACGTCGAACAGTTGCGCCGGGGCATGCGCGAACTTGTTGACCACCTGCGCCGCGGTCAGCCGCTTCTCGTGCACCAGTTCCAGCGCCGCGACCAGCGCGTACTGCACCAGCGGCAAGCCGGAAGGCGCCTGCGAATAAGGCCTGGATTTTTCCTCCAGCGTGTGCGGCGCATGGTCGGTCGCCAGCACGTCGATCACATCCTCGGCCAGCGCCCGGATCAGGGCTTCGCGGTCGGCGGCGTCCTTGATCGCCGGATTGCACTTGATCAGGTTGCCGAGCCGCGCGTAGTCGTCGCGGTCGAAACGCAGGAAATGAACGCAGGTTTCCGCGGTGATCTGCTTGCGTGCGCCGTCGGGGTGGATCAGCGGGCCGCGCTGGAACAAGGCCAGTTCGTCGGCGGTGGAGATGTGCAGCACGTGCAGGCGGGTGCCGTGCCTGCGCGCCAGCGACAATGCCAGGCGGGTGGACTTGATGCAGGCCTCGCGGGAACGGATGTCCGGGTGGCATTCGACCGGGATGTCGTCGCCATAGCGCACCTTGAACAACGCCAGGTTGGCGTCGATGGTGGGCGTGTCCTCGCAGTGGGTGATGATCGGCACGGGCGCTTCGCGGAAGATCGCGTCCAGCGTGTCCGGGTTGTCGACCAGCATGTTGCCGGTGGAGGCGCCCATGAACACCTTGATGCCCGGCGCGGTCTTCGGATCCAGGGTGCGCACCGCTTCGAGGTTGTCGTTGCTGGCGCCCAGGTAGAAGCCGTAGTTGCCCCACGCACGGCCGGAGGCGAGCTGGTACTTGGCTTCCAGCGCATCTGCATCCAGGGTCGGCGGGGTGGTGTTGGGCATGTCCATGAACGTGGTCAGGCCCCCGGCGACCGCCGCCGCGGACTCGCTGGCGATGTCGCCCTTGTGGGTCAGGCCCGGTTCGCGGAAATGTACCTGGTCATCGATCATGCCCGGCAGCAGCCAGCGTCCGCCGGCCTCGATCACCTGGTCGTCGGGTTGCGGGCTGATCTGCGGTCCGATATGGGTGATGCGGCCGTTGGCGAAGCGCAGGTCGCCCTCGAATTCTCGACCTTCGTTGACCAGGCGGGCGTTGACTATGACGGTAGCGGGCATCAAGGATTTCCGATGGACGGGGAAGGGTGGGCAGGTTCGTCTGGCTTTCCCGGCACTGGATCATGCCCGCCCGGGTGCAGTGGATGGCAGCGACCGATCCGGCGCAGCGCCAGCCAGGATCCTTTCAGCGGACCGAACCGGGCGATCGCTTCCATCGCGTATTCCGAACAGGTCGGCACGAACCGGCAGCGCGGCCCCAGCAACGGACTGAGGAAGCGCTTGTAAACCAGCAGGATGGCAATGAGGACGCGGCCGATCATGCCCCGATGATATGCGACTTGGTTGAATGCGTGGTTGCCGCTGGGGGCCGGGTAGGCTATAAAGACGCCCCCTTCCCGGGCCCCGGGAAGTTGAAGGAAGTGCTTTTCGTGGCTGCGAAGAAACCTGCGAAGAAGGCCGTCAAGGCGGTCAAGAAACCGGCGAAGCCGGTGGCCAAGAAGGCCGCCCCCAAGAAGGCTCCGGCGAAGAAGCCGGCCCCGAAGCCGGTGGCGAAGAAGCCGGCGGCCAAGAAAGCCGCCTCAAAGCCGGTCGTCGCAAAGAAGGCAATCGCCAAGAAACCAGCCGCCAAGAAGGCGCCTGTCGCCAAGAAACCTGTTCCCGCGAAAAAGCCTGCGCCCAAGCCAGCAGCCAAGGTCACGGTGAAGAAGACCGCACCGGCCAAGCCTGCCCCCAAATCCGTACCGAAGCCGGCTGCCAAGCCGGCTCCGGCCAAAGCGACTCCCGCCAAGACCGCCCCCAAGGCCGCTGGCCGTGCTGAAGCGCCTGTCACCAAGGCAGCTGCAACCACGGTATCCGCACCTACGGTCAAAACGAATCCCACCAAACCTGTGCCTGCCCCCAAATCATCCCCCAAGAACGCAAAATCCAGCGCCGCACCTGCGGTCCCGGTCGCCAAGGCCCCGATTCCCCGTCCCGTCGGCAAAGTCGCCGTGGCCGTGGTCTCCACCAAGCCGGCCGTGCCTGTTTCCCGCGGCAAGGTGAAGATCGTGCCGTACAAGACCGACGAAGCCACCGGCCGTCCCGTCATCCCCAACGGCTACAAGCCGAGCGCGGATGAGGAATACATGAGCACCCTGCAGCTCGAGTACTTCCGCCAGCGCCTGCTCGACTGGCGCGCCGACCTGGTGGAGGAATCCAAGCAGACCATCGAAAACCTCAAGGACGAAGTGCGCGATGTCGGCGATGAAGCCGAACGCGCCACCCGCGAAACCGAGAATTCGCTGGAACTGCGCACCCGCGACCGCTACCGCAAGCTGATCGGCAAGATCGACAGCACGCTCAAGCGCCTGGAGGCTGGCGACTACGGCTACTGTGCCGACAGCGGCGAAGAGATCGGCCTGGAGCGCCTGGAAGCGCGCCTGACCGCCGAACGGACGATCGATGCGCAGGAGCGCTGGGAACACCTGCAGAAGCAGCAGGGCGACTAAGCCCGCGATCAGTTCCGGCTCGCAACGCAAAACCCCGCCCAGGCGGGGTTTTTGCTTAGTGCAGATCCTTGAGGTCAAGGCGCCGCAGTTTTGGCGCCTTCCATGCGGTGATACCCACCACCGCCAGGGTCATGCAGCCGCCGAACACCACCGACGGCACCAGCCCCAGCAGTCGCGCCGCCAGTCCGGACTCGAACGCGCCCAGTTCGTTGGAGGAACCGATGAAGATGCCGTTGATCGACGACACCCGGCCGCGCATTGCGTCCGGCGTGGCCAGTTGCAGGATGGTAGAGCGCAACACCACCGAGACCCCGTCGCACATGCCCGAAAGCATCAGGATCAATGCCGAGACCCAGAACTGCCGAGACAGTGCGAAGCCGATGATGCACAGGCCGAAGCCTGCCACCGCGAACAGCAGCAGGCGTCCCGCATTGCGCTGCGGCGGCCTGCGCGCCAGCCACAGGCCCACCAGCACCGCGCCAGCGGCGGGCGCCGCGCGCAGCACGCCCAGCGCCTCCGGCCCGTAATGCAGGATGTCGGAAATGAAAGCCGGCAACAGCGCCATCGCCCCGCCGAACAGCACCGAGAACATGTCCAGCGCCTGCGCGCCCAGCACGACCTGGTTGTTGAAGACAAAGCGCAGCCCTTCGCCGATGCTCTTGAACACGGGCGCGCGTTCGGCCGGCGCCGGCGGCTCGGTCACGCGCAGGGAAATGATCGCGATCGCCGCGGCGGCGGCGAAACCGGCGGCGACCAGGTAAGCCGAAGTCTTGCCGCCCCACGCAATCAGGATGCCGCCCAGGGCCGGACCCAGCACCAGCCCGGACTGCATCACCACGCTGCCCACGCCGGCGCCGCGTGCGTAGTGTTCGCGGCGCAGGACCCGCGCGAACAGCGACATGTAGACCGGCGCCAGGAAGGCGCGCACCACGCCATTGACGGCCACGGCCGCGTAGATGGTCAGGGTGCCGAATGACGGGATGTGGCCGCTGGCCACGCCGGCAAGGACCAGCGTGCTCAGCAGCAG